>CAYRNU010000008.1:0-15615 GCA_964425795.1 uncultured Candidatus Saccharibacteria bacterium
AATACTGCATTTTTGATGTTGTCAGTCAATTGCGAAATGTACTGATGCGCGACATTCAATGACAAACGATATTTGCGCGCTTCCGACAAAATAGAAGCGATTGAATCGGTGGTTACGTTTTGGAATTCGTCGATGTATAAATAGAAATCATTCATCTGCTGTCCATGCATATCCACGCGCGACAGTGCTGCCATCTGGAGCTTGCCCACAATAATAAGACCAAGGAGGTTTGCATTCAATTCTCCCAATCGTCCTTTTGCAAGATTCACCAACAGGATTTTTTTATTATCCATAATCTCGCGGAAATTAAATGCAGATTTCTGCTGCGATACGATTGGACGCATGATGTCGTTCGACAGGAATACGTCGAACTTTGAGACAATATACGGAACAATGTTCTGTAGGGACGCTTCCCCGCCGGCCTTGGCCGCAATGTCCTTCCAGAACTGGACTACAATAGGATTTTTACAGCGAGCCAATTTTACCGCGCGATACTGTTCATCTGCCAAAACACGCGAAACATCCAACAAGGTTGATCCTGTTTCGGGATCATCCATTACCAGCATGGTAGCGTTTCTGAAATACTGCTCGAACATAGGACCACCAGCAGATTTCATATCAAATAATTTATTGAAGATGCCGAGCATTTCATCAACAACGAATGATTTCTGTTCGGGATAGCGCTGATCATATTCCAGCATGTTCAATCCCATCGGGCGATCCATATATGCAGGATCAAAATAGATCACATCTTCGATACGATTCTGAGGAATGTACGACAAAATATCCTGAATGTCAGTACCGTGCGGATCGATAAAACAGCACCCATCGCCATTGGCGATATCTTGGGCAATCATAGATTTCAAAATTCCCGTCTTACCGGTACCGGTCTGTCCGATAGCATAAAAATGACGAACGCGATCCTCGCGCGTCATGCGAATTTCAGTCGTCTTGCCGCGATAGGTGTTGTATCCCAAAACGATTCCCTGATTTCCCATATCAAGCGGAGCGGGCGCATCCGTTGCCTTTGCGGCCTTCAATTGCGGAGACGTATCGCCCTTGACCGGGAAGTGGTACAGCGTCGCCAATTCGCGGAGATTCAAACGAAATGCTTCGACGGGATTGAATATGCGGAACGTAAAGTTATACAGCATATCGCGCAAACTGTTCCCCTTTACGTCGGTGAATACAATACCGCTCCCGTTGATGCGCGAAAACTGATTGAACGCCGATTTTAATTCATGGACAATATCCTGAGCGCGCGATTCGGTTGCCGCAGACGCCACGATGCGAATGTTTGTTTCAACAATAGTGCTTTTTACTTTTTCAGTAACATTCGTGATTTTGACTGTATCAGGTTCCTTATTGGCATTACGTTCTTCATCTTTAAAATCTTCCTTCATTTCGCCGCCAAACAACACTACCTTTGCTGCCTGAAGGAATTTCTTGTTCTCATACGCTATGTACCGAGCGGTACTGCGAACTTCGGACAACGAATCATCGAACGATTCCCCTTTCTTCAGGCGTTCAAGCACGCTTCCGTACTCGCGTATAAAGCGATCTCCTGCAGGCACAATCACCATCTGTATCGAAGCTCCTTCGCCTTCGGTCTGCAGTTTTGAGAATGCATTGATCAATACCGATAACGGATCATTGTCGAATTCATCATACGTTTTGATGGGAAAGATTTCGTTGTATGACGCTTTTGCATAGGCAGCGGCTGATGCGCCGTTCGCATTGAAAATATTATAATCATTGGTGACCTCATTGATGCGCGCAGTCGAAAACAGTGCCAGAATCTGCTTTTCAAACAAATCAGCTTTTGTACGGGGCACGCCGACATAAAATACGATCTCATCGCTGCTGGATGACAGCGCCAATTCCAAAGTGAAATAATTCTGGTCGCGATTTGACGGATCGCTTGCAACCGATTGCATCCCGGCAAAAAACTGCTCCATCAGCGCGATCAAGTCGCGGAATCCGCGTTCTTCATTGCCGTCCATCGGCAACACTACTTCAAACAATGACGTATGCAATGACTTCCACAACTCGTTGCTCTGTTTGAGTCCGGGAACCTCCTGTGCGCTTGCAATATACTGTATTAAAAAACGATGAAAGTCGTCAGCAATATGCGGATTGTTCAACTTTTCGACGATAGCAATAGTGTTTTTGATTCCCTTTGACAAAAGCTGTCCCAACAATTCCTCCATGACAGTATCGTGGGTTTCAGGAGCAAGGCGCAGCGCTACAGCCTCGGCGTGATGTTCGGGTACCGCCAAATCATGGTGTAGCACTTCTGATTGCGGAACGTGCTTGTACGTCTCTACCAGCTGTGTCGCAATCTGCTCGCGATTCCCTTCGACGCCGATTTCAGAAAGCGCGCGCTCTTTGTGTTCCAGCTGACCGCGCAAAAAAGCAATCTCTTCTTCGGGAGTTTTAAATTGAGGAGCTTCCCTAAAAACATTTCCTTCCATGCAATCAGTATACAAGATATTCCATGTGCTTTCCTAGTCTTCCAACGTTTTTCCTAGTTTGATTTTGATCATTGCTGCCGCCTGAATGTACCCGCCGCCTGTTCCGTCGATAAAATTAATGTAGTCGTTCGTGCGCTCGCGAATCAGACACGTGATCGTAGTCGATGGCGCAACCGAATAGCCGAATACCAAACGACCCCTTGCTTCCTCCTGTTCCAAATATTTGAGCAACGCCGTTCGCTGTTCAGGGATGCCGGCAATGATGGTACACAATTTCCCGTCCACCTTTAGGGTATCAGTTGCAGACATGACAAAATCGAGGTTCTTTTCCCTGAATTTCTTTTGATTTTTGAGGCTTTGGAATAATGCTCCTACCGCATGGGTTGCGACGTACATCGCATCCAGACGTCCCAATTTTGCATATGATTCGCGGACCAATGCCTTCAGACGGATGTTCTGCATCATTGCATCGATGTTGATCGGATGGCGCGTCATAAAATCGCCATATGTGTCATGAATATGTCGCAGCACGTCGCGATAGGTTTTTTCATGCGTCTTGAAATCATGCGCCAATACGATCAGACAGACGACTTCGCTATATCCTGAGGGAGGCGGAATCTCATCCCAACGACATTTCAAACCGTCCAACTGCAACGGAATCTTTGCGGCGCGCTTGTGCGTCAAAAAATGCTTGTCGCTTCGCTTAATCATCTCTTCAGCAAAATACAGTCCGCTGTCTATAAATAACGCCTGGGGATAGCCTTCAGCGATGAAAAACTTTGCAACCTTGATTTCAAATCCATGCTTGCTGATGTACGAAACGGGTACCGAACCGACGCGCAAATTGATTTTGAATCGTCGCTCGGCATTGTTCTTGATCGCAACCAGCGCGCGAAGTGATTCGTCCAGAATTTTTGTAGGCACCATCATAGTCGCACCGTCGCCTCCGTATACGAATGGAATTTCAATGCCGTATTTTCGCGCAACGTTGATTACCGTAATGATCGTACTAGCAGCGACAATATTAATCTCCTGGTATTTGCCATCCATATACTCTACTGTTGAATCAACAATATCGGTTACGATGACATGCCAATCATCCGGAATCACACTAAAGTTCCTGCGGTTCGAAAGAATATCTTCGAACGTGCCTTCATGAGATTTGAGTTCTGTATAAAAAAAGTCGGTAGCCATAGAGCTACCGACTAGTATAACGCCTTTATGCGTTTTATGGTTGTGATTAACGCACAAACGTAAAGTTCTCGTCCGCAGGTCCATCAATGCGCAAGGTATTTGCTGTTACCGCATATGCAGCTCCGTTTGCAAGTACCGTGCCGAATGTCGATTCTGCGTTCATCAAATATTCAGGAGATGTACAGTACATCATCGTTGAAACCAGCTGAGGCGCTGTCATAGTTCCGCCCTGCGCGGCATAGTCTCCGCCCATTTGATTGCAGAACTTTGCCGACAGTCTGCCATCCGCAAAGGTTACCGTAGGCGCAGCCTCACCGGTAACAGCCATTCCGTTAAAGCTTACCAATGTCCATGTTCCCTCTACCGTTCCTGGCATCTCTATATCGTCAGTCATATCGTCTGAAAGATCTCCCTCCATGCTGTCGTCGGTAATGATCGTTTCAGGCGTCTGCATTCCAGGTGCAACCTGATTATTTTTTACTACATACCATGCTCCCGCTGCGATAATAATAAGCACAATCAATGCGATAATTTGTTTTTTCATACCCTTCCAGTATAGCAGGTGTTGCGTAGTTTATTTCCTCTGTAACCCTCCCATGAATCCGCACGGACGAGCGACACGGACGCGATTTGCTATACTGTCTGCACCATGAATACCAACAACTCACCCTGGCTGCTGCAATTGAAACGCACCACGCCCTATTCCACAGCAGTCGGCGATGTCTCATCAGATGTTGCCATTATCGGCGGCGGCATCGCAGGCGTCACGACCTTGTATTATCTTTTAAAGCATACCGACAAAACCGTCGTATTGCTCGAGGGCAAGCGATTGGCACACCGAGCCACAGGCCACAATGCAGGGTATGTCGTTGCCGCACTAGAAAAGCCGCTTGCCGACATCGCACGCCAACACGGCGACGAGGTAACTGCGCACAGCCTGCGCATGGTAGAGGGCGCCTGGAAACAGCTGGATGAAATCATTGCCGATACCGGCATGCATATCGCCATAGGAAATCCCAACGGCTATGGCGGCTTTGCGGGATTCGAGCAATTTTTGGCTGATCTTGAGAACCATTCATATTCGGCGCGCTACGGCATTAGTGCAGAACCCGTACTAGTCGCAGCGGAATCAAACTGGATGGAACGCATTCCTAGCGAATACGCGCATCTGTGCACCGCAATTCCTCAGGCTGATCTATTGGCCAAGCTCTCGATTACCGACACACATTACTGCGCCGCTATACCCCAGCGAAACGCAGTCATGAACAGCGCATTGTTTACCGATCTGCTCGCACAGTGGTGCGTAGAACATTACCCTGATCGCGCACGCATACACGAACACAGTTTCGTCCACGGCATCGAATTGGAATCAACGCAGCCAAAAATACTGCTGGACCAGGCAACCATTGTCTGCAACGAGGTCGTCATGTGCACCAACGGATTCGAAAACTTTTATATCCACGATGCGACCGGCAATACCATCGATACCAAATTCCATCACATGGTGCATGGCGCCGTAGGCTACATGACGGGATTTACCAGCAACGATCCGCTGCCGTATCGAGCAAACTACTATTACGAACCGGGAGCCCGCGCCGGCAACAATCCGCTGATGTCAGATCCGTATTTCTATGTATCTCAGCGTCCGTTCACTTCTCCCGAACACACGGGCGGACTCCTTGCCGTCGGCGGACCCGAGGTGCGCCTGGAAGACCGGGATATTTATTTTAGCGACTTTAACGTAGCCGAAAAATTCCACGACGAATCCGTAGAATTCATCCGCAGGAATTT
This sequence comes from uncultured Candidatus Saccharibacteria bacterium, assembly GCA_964425795.1. Taxonomy (GTDB): domain Bacteria; phylum Patescibacteriota; class Minisyncoccia; order Phycocordibacterales; family UBA1006; genus CAYRNU01. The sequence continues at coordinate 5,460 of CAYRNU010000008.1, forward strand.
TGCAACCGAACACCTGACCGAACGATTCTTTTGGCATGGGCTGATGGGCTACACCACCAGCGGCGTGCGATTGGTAGGACGCGAACCGCTAGACCCGCGATTGCTGTACAACCTCGGCTGCAACGGCATCGGCATCATGCCGTCCATCATGGGCGCCCTCAAAATCGCCAAACACATTAATGGCGAAGCTATGGAAACAACCATCTTTGATCCCGAACGATAACAAAAAAAATACCATCATGCGATGGTATTTTTTTGTATTCTATTAGTGCTTCTTGCGCATTTGGACTACAGCTGCGCTGAGTATTCCCAGCACTGCAAGGGCACCCAGTGCCATCCACCACTCCGATACTCCCTGTGGCTCCTGTGGCGCTTTTTCTTCCACTACCGGCATTTCTTCTGTCGGCATAGGCTCGGGAATCGCTCCTACCCCTAATGCAGCCAGATCTTCGTCGTTTACCATCAATTTATGGGTTCGGCTGCACAGGCTGGCGCGCAGGGTTCCGTCATCCTCATTTGCGCTAGCGTACACGATGTAGTCCTTGCCCGTTTCAAAGTTCACGCCACACGCCGCAGAATCGCTGGCGGTAAATACGCTGATGTCAGCCCCTGTAGGACCCTTCCATGACTGCGTCACGTTAAAGGTTACGTTGTTGCCATATTCAGGCGCAGGCATAACACTGCTGACGCGTCCCGCGAATACTGCGACTGATGATTCCATCGATTCCTGGGGGCTTCCCGGCGGCAGACATGAACATGCGCTCGCGGTGCGAGGCTGCGCAGTAGCGGTAATAAATAATAGCGGGATAAGGAATAGGGTGAGTTTTTTCATAGCAATAAAGAATTATGAGTATGAAAATAGTATACCATCAACTAGAAAGTGTTCTTATAAATTAGATTCTTAAAATAATTTCTAAGATTCTCATCAACAATATAAATATAAGTACCTTTTATTCCTCGAGTTAATAAGGTTTTATATATATTAATAATATATCTCTCTAATTCTTCTGGATCACTAACCCCATTTCTTCCATTTATATCAAAATATTTTTCTCTATCTACTGCAAATTTGTTATTTGCCACATCATAATAAAATTCTGGTCCTATTATTACTCCAACATAATTTAGATCATATCCTTGTACAGTATGAATACATCCGACTTCATTTATAGCGTTTGGTGAATTAACCCAATCATGAGCTGTTGAGTTCCAAATCAACTGAAAACCGTTTATATCTATATCGTAGTTTTGACTAGAGTGCTTATTAGATTTAGTGTGCCAAGGCCAAGCGTAACCTGCAACTACTCGCGCCAAGCCATACTCTTTATCTTTTAATTTTATTTCATCAACCATTTCAGCCACATCATCGAAAACTCTAAAATCATAATTTAAAAAAGATATATTTTCTGGTTTTTTTAAATTGAAAATATCTTCAATAAAATTGATATATTTTTCGCCTGCCTCAACACGCATTTGTGTACTAAGGTTGTAATATTTTGGTTTTATGTTTTTAAAATCTAAAGACCTAACATCTGCTGGCTTAATACTCTGATTTTCATCATAGAAAAATATTTGATACCTTGAAGAATTCATAATCCAATCCAGCTGAGTTGCTTCTGTATTTAAACCCAATTTCTGACTCACTTTATCAAAAGCTCCATAACCCATAATACCTTTACGTCTCTGAAGTCTATGTGCTTCATCTACAATTAAAATATCGTAATTATTTTTGATAACGTCATTAGGACCTATAACCATATTTGATTTCAAACCTTTAATATTAGAAAAAACATTACGAATAGTTTTTCTAAGTCCTGCCATAGGAACAACAAGAGCAATATTCAATTTTTTAGTTTCTTCCTGTTCTTTTAAATATTTAACTAAATAAGTAGCCAAGATAGTTTTACCCGTGCCTGGTTTTCCATTAACAATCAGAGGATTTGTGACATTATTTTTTATATCTTTAAAAATTTCTTTCGCTACAATAGATTGATCTTCTGTGAGTGCTTTGTATGGAGAATATTTAAATAAATCAGTATTTTTTAAATATACTAATGTATTTTTAACTATATTTTTTTCTCGTAATTCGTCCCAAAGTATCTCAAATTTCGTTATGTATTTTACTTTATCGTAATAATTATGATTTTTTAGACCACCGTTACCATTTTGAATTAGATATTTACCATCAGCAGAAATATATTGAATAAGCCAAGATTCTATATCTAAAGCCGCAGAAATATTAAACTCTTCATCTGTAATAATATGAATTTCTTTTAACTTTTTTCTATTTGGATTTTCACTATGTTGTTTGCTTCGAGAATAAACATTCGTTGTTTGTCCAATATAAATTTCATCATCATTATTAATGATATAAACAACAGGCCAATTTCTACCAAATTTGTAATCTCTTATTTCTATAAATTTATTTTTATCAAAAATAAATTTTTTTATATTAGACATAAAATTAAAGATTAGTGTACTTAGTATGCTTGCCTTTTGCTTTATTTACTGGATACTTCTCAGCATTTTTCTTCATCTTCTTGTCTACAGCATCAGCAATATCAATATCTAAATCGTTACTTAAAAGTAAGACCCAATACAAAACATCAGCGAGCTCTTCGGAAATATCCTCCTTTTTATTTTGAATATGAACTTCCATTTCATCAGCATTCTTCCACTGAAAATGCTCTAGAACTTCTGCTGCTTCAAGCGCAAGTGAAATTGCACAATCTTTAGGATTGTGAAATTGTTTCCAATCTCGCTCATCACGAAAATCAACTATTTTTTGAGTGATTTTTTGAATATCCGACATAAATCAAATATCCCATACTATTAACTCTTTTCCAAGAAATTTGCGGAGAGCATCGAGTTAGAACTTTTCTCGGAAAAGCTCTGTAAAGTTATTTTAGCATTTTTTCAGATTTAAAATCGACGCGTCTCGAGCACTACTATTGTTTAAATACTATTCTTTCTCTAATCAGCTCTTTTGTGTTTGGAGAGATCCACCCATCAATCGTAGTATCCTCTTTTACATTATCAATAGATATGTTTATGTGGTTATATACTGGTGCATGAATTGAAAAATACTGCTTATACATATCTGATACATCAGCAAGAGTCACAACCCACCCCTTTCGAGAAATCCTATCTAAATGTGAAATAACTTCTTGTGCATTTTCAACAAAATGGAGCGCGCTTACTGAAACACAATAATCAAAAGACTTATCTGGGATCTTGGCAAGATTTTCTTGAATGAGCCCATATACAATTGTGTACCCTTTGAGACTTGCCTGTTTCAGCATTTCTTGAGAAATGTCTATGCCTGTATAAGAAAACCCATCACCTAAGGTAGTTTTTAAATTACCAGGTCCACAGCCAATATCAAGCAGAGTGCCGCTTGTGATGGAATATTTTTGGAAGATATGCTTAATCTTTGGCAATAATTGAGCATTGACCTCTGGCGTATTAATACGCGCTTCGTACACTGGAGCTAGATTGTCATAAAAGTCCTTAATACTCATACTTATTTCAAAATAATTACACCCGTTTTAGCAGACGGAAGTTTTGTATGGATATCATGAAAAATAATGTTTTCTTTTACTTTTTCGATAAGCTCTAGAACTGCATCTGTTTCAGGATAGGGATAAACACTATACAAAACACCTTGATAGGTAACACCAGAATATACGATAGAAAATTCATCGAGAACATACTCACAAAGTTTCAAATATTCTTCGATCGTAAATACTCTATCGGTAAGTGAATTCTTTACAGCCTCAAGGATGTTTCCTTGAAAAATTCTATTTTGTTTGAATTCTGCGTACACAAGCTCTGTTGTTTGTTTGCAAAAAGGATCATCTTTTTCGTAATCTTCCCATACAACGACTTTGACCTTTTTTTGATCTTGTTGTGATAGTTGGTGAGTTATTTTTTCAATCTCATTTTTTATAATTTCTCCTTGTTTCAACACATATCTCAGACTTGCCTGCTGTGTCCTTCTTTTATTTCTGACAAAGAAATTGGTATCTTGGATTTTATCCACCACAACAACTAGAACTTTTTCTTTTGTATGCAAAAGCGCCCATTCTATATACGTTTTAATGTTTTCACTTGGTGCGTCTTTGTTGAAAAAAAATTTATTACCTAGACAAATAGGAATGAAGATATTTCTCTTTTTTAGATCGAGATCTTTTTGAGATATGTGAAAATATTTTTCTATATTCATAATCTGATCTTGTCTCGTGCTAACACGAGGTGGCGGAGGGTGAGGGATTCGAACCCTCGGTCCCTTTAACAGGACGCCTCGTTAGCAGTGAGGTACTTTCGACCACTCAGCCAACCCTCCGTTGTACAGGCCCGGATGGGGCAAATACAATCGTCACTGTATCACGGAATCCCCCTTTTTTCTAGTGCCGTATTGGGACGTATTTTAGATGATATACTTGTCCCATATGCATTTCATAGGAATAGCGGGAGGATCGGGTTCGGGCAAATCCACGCTCGCTGTCGCGTTTGCGAAAAAATATCCCGACACGGTCGCCATCGTGCACATCGATGATTACCCCTCTCCAAAGGAAGCGACTCCAACCTTTCACGGCTTTTTAAACCGCGAGCATCCGGATGCGATCCGTTTTGATGACCTATACGCCGACCTATGCGCCCTGCGCGATGGGAAGTCCATAACCGTGCACACCAAAAGCGAGCTGTATAATCCGGACTATACGCTGGAAAAGAACAACAAGATCGACTACGTCATCCAGCCAAAACCCATCATCATAGTCGAAGGGTACCTCGCCCTGTGCGACGAACGCATTCGCAAACTGATGGACCTAAAAATATATCTCGATATGCCTATCGAGGAATCGCTAAAGCGTCGCACCAAATTCAAGGACGAGGCCTATTTCAAGGAAGTCCTGATCCCAATGCATAAAAAATACATCGAGCCGACCCAGCAGTATGCTGACTACGTTATAGATACCAGCACAACATCGATACCCGAAGCGCTGGCATTGTTCGAAAATATAGTGACAAACATTGGCAAATAAGAAATGCCCTTGTGGTATAATTTTTGCATTAGTATGAACCCGGAAGATCGCATCAAGGAACTGGAAACCAAGCTTGCCGCCTGCGAACAGCGCAACACGGCAAAGTCTGAATTCCTGTCGATTGTTTCGCATCAGCTGCGTACCCCGCTGTCGGGAACCAAATGGATTTTCAAGATGCTGATGGATGGCGATCTGGGCGCATTTACCGACGAGCAAAAGGATATCGTACGAAAAGGATACGAAAGCAACGAGCAGATGATCAAACTACTGAACGAAATCATCGTCGCCAACCAGAACGAGGAATGGGAATTCAAATACAGCTTTTGCAAATCCGATCTGGAAAAAATCATCGAAAGCATCATCACCGAATTTTTGGAGGAAGCCCGCGTCAAAAACGTGCGCATCATATTTGAACGTCCCTATCGCAATTTTCCATTGATCGAACTGGATCCCGAAAAAATCCGCCTGGCAATCCAAAACCTGATCGAGAACGCCATCAAATACAGCCACGAAGACGGCAAGGTAGTGATCACCCTAATTCCCCGCACTGATACGATAAGCCTGGACGTGCAGGATTCGGGCATCGGCATTACCGCCGAGCAGCAGGAAAAAATCTTCCAAAAATTCTTCCGCGCCGACAATGCAAAGACCCACAAAAAAACCGGAACGGGATTGGGATTGTTTACCGCCCGCGCCGTCGTAGAACGCCATCACGGCAAGCTCTCGTTCAAAAGCATCGAGAACCGCGGCACTACGTTTACCGTTACCCTTCCCATTGTTCAACCGTAGCAAATACGCTACACTACCATCTATATGAAACGAATTCTCATCATCGAAGACGACGACTTTCTGCGAAGCCTAGCCGTTACCAAACTGCAAAAGCACGGATACAGCGTCATGACTGCAGCCGACGGCGAAACCGGACTGGAACTCACGCTCAAGGAAAAGCCTGATCTGCTCTTGCTCGACCTGATGCTTCCCGGAATTTCAGGATTCGAAGTATTGGAAAAAATCAGAGCCAACGCAGATACCAAAACGCTGAAAGTCATCATCTTCTCAAACCTGGGAGACTCCGAAGACATCAAACGCGCGCAGGAATTGGGCGTAGTAGATTACCTGGTAAAAGCAAGCTTTACCCTAGACGAACTGACCGAGAAGATTTCAACCATATTGATGGCATAACCAGAAGCTCCGAACTATTCGGGGCTTTTTGGTATACTACAGGAACCCATGATAACCCTTGCTACTCCGATTGGCAGCGTCACCAAACTGACCGAAGCCCACACGCGCGGACTGTCCCGCCTAGGGATTGCGACCGTACATGATCTCCTGTATTACTTTCCCTTGCGCTACAGTTCGGTAGCCGCATTGCGATTGATCGATCAGCTGCAGCAGGGAGAGATGGTAACGCTGTACGGAACGCTCTCGGGCATAAAAACAAAGAAAGGATGGAAGAGCAAAATCCCCATGGCTGAAGCGACATTCCAGGATGTAACCGGCGATACCATAAAAGTCATCTGGTTCAACCAGGCATACATCGCCAAAATGATTCCCGAAGGTTCGCCCGTTCAGCTGACGGGAAAAGTCGCTGCAGGAAAAAACGGAAACATCTACCTGACCAATCCCGAACACACTGCGATTCCCGTCCTTCCTATCGACAACCACCAGTCGCTGTTTGGCGACGGCGGCAATGACCAGTTTGGATTTCCCGTGTATCGCGAAACGCGCGGCGTAACATCAAAATGGATATACCACACGCTGAATCGAATTTTTAAAAGCGGATTGCTTGATACCATCGAAGATCCGATTCCCGAAGACATCCGCGAGCGCTACAATCTCCCTGACCTGAAAAAATCACTATTATGGGTGCATACTCCAAAGGAAGAAAAGGATGCGACTGTTGCCCGCAAGCGTTTTGCCTTTGAGGAAGTGTTTTTGATCCAATTGAAAAAGCATCAGGAACGCCATTATTTTGAACAGCAGTTTTCGTACGTCATTCCTAAAAACAAACAACTCTTTGATGAATTCGTAGGACGATTTCCTTTTATCCCAACGCAGGCGCAGCAGGATGCCATCTCTGATATCATCGGCGACATGGCAAGCGGACGCCCGATGTCGCGACTAGTCGAAGGAGACGTAGGTTCTGGAAAGACATTTATCGCAGCAGTTGCCAGTTCGGTAGTCATCAGCACTCGCCCTGATACCGCAAAAGATTTTGGCAATCTGCAGGTAGCGTACATGGCGCCTACGGAAATTTTGGCGACACAACTATACGAAAACTTTATTCAATATTTCAAACATACAGGACTATCTATTGTGCTACTGACCGGTTCTGGATGCAGAAAATTCCCCAGCAAAGTTTCTCCTGATGGCTGGACGGACATTTCGCGGGCACAGGCATTGAAGTGGATTGCAAACGGCGAAGTGCCGATAGTGATCGGTACGCATACCCTGATCCAAAAGAAAGTACAATTCAAGCATTTGGGATTAGTTGTAATTGATGAACAGCATCGGTTCGGTACGCGACAGCGCATGCAATTGGCAAAAAAAGACGGCCATATTCCCCACTATTTATCCATGACAGCAACGCCGATTCCCCGCACGCTAGCGCTGACTATTTATGGGGACCTTGATCTGTCGATTGTCGACACGCAGCCGCCGGGACGAAAACCGGTGATTACCACGGTCGTTCCTGCAGACAAGCGCGATGCCTCATACGCCGCAATCCAAAAAGAAGTGGATGCCGGACGCCAGCTGTACGTCATCTGCCCGCGCATCGATACGCCGGACGAGGAAGAGCAGAATAAATTGCAATTGAAATCGGTTACTGCCGAAGCCAAGCGATTGCAAACTACGGTATTCAAAAATTCGCGCGTAGGCATCCTGCATAGCAAAATGACGCGACAGAAAAAAGAAGATATTATGCTGCAGTTTGCACGGCATGAAATCGATATACTGGTTGCAACATCGGTAGTCGAAGTAGGCATCAACGTGCCGAATGCCACCAACATCATCATCGAAGGAGCGGAACGTTTCGGACTGTCGCAATTGCATCAGCTGCGCGGACGCGTACTGCGATCGAGCGACCAGGCGTACTGTTACCTATTCGCCGATGCAAAATCGCAAAAGACCGCAGACCGACTGCAGTCATTCATGAAGGCAAGGAACGGATTTGAATTGGCGGAACAGGATTTGATGCTGCGCGGCGCAGGTGACCTGGGCGGTACCAAACAATGGGGACTGTCCGACCTTGCCATGGAAGCGATCAAAAACATCAAAATGGTTGAAGCGGCACGCACTGAAGCGCGAACACTAATAGAAGCAGACCCTGAATTGACCGACTATCCGACTCTGGCACAAACGATTCAGGCGCGACGAGGAGAATTTCACGAGGAATAGACACTGATTGACAAATACCTTATAGAGCGTATGGTTAACTAAAATCACATACGATGAAGAACCAAAAGCCAGTGCCTATTGCTCGAAATCCTCTCTTTATGTACGACAAAATCGTAATGATTGAATTTTACGATTCATTATTCAGTGCAAATTACTACATACTAGACAAGCCCGAGACTCCGACATCTTCCATAAACATAACAAGAATGACTGGCATCCAAAGAGATACCAGTAAACTTGAAAAACTTGCTGCGCTATTATTCCAGATTGATGCCAGCATTATGCGACTGAAAACCTATGAAGGAACGATAGAGTTGGAGCTGAAGGAACGAGACCCTCAGCAGCGTAATTTTGCAAAAGAAATCGGAAATAAGGCCATAGAAATCGTACGAGAATGGAGAGGAAACGAGCAATAAACATGACCTGCACCAGCGTGCAGGTCATTTTGCTTTTTGCGTCATAAATCAGTACAATCAGGACTATTCCGCCCTTAGCTCAGTTGGTTAGAGCACAGAGCTTATACCTCTGCGGTCCTTGGTTCGAATCCAAGAGGGCGGACCCAAAACAAAAGCACCCAGATGGGTGCTTTTGTTTTGGTAACTTATTTATCTGTCGGAACATTTTTTGCCATTTCCGATTCAGGAAGACGTTTTGGTTCAATGCCGAATTTTTTAATAATTGCATTGTAGTCCTCTTGCTCGAGTGTTTCCTTTTCCATCAAGGCTTTGACGATTGCGTCTAGCGCTTCACGGTTTTCAGTTAACACGCGGGTTGCGGTTGCGAGTCCATTTTCAATTAATGCACGCACTTCGTTGTCGATTGTTTCTGCCATCTTGTCTGAATATTCGCTACCATTGATGCCGTCATCGCCAAACATCGTGCGTCCGTTACCGCGGAATGCGACAGGACCGATAACATCTGACATACCGTATCGTGTCACCATATCGCGCGCCATCGCTGTTGCCACCTGGAGATCATTTGATGGGCCGGTTGTAACATCGCCAAAGACTAGTTTCTCTACGGCGTATCCGCCAAGGCTCATGGCAATATCATCAACGTATTCTTTTTTGGTAGGCAGCTTTCGCTCTTCCAACGGAAGCTTCAGCGTATATCCGCCGGCGTGCCCGCGCGCAACAATCGAAACCTTGTGCACCGGATCGGCATCAGGTAAGACCGATGCAACCAATGCGTGTCCCGCTTCGTGATATGCGACAATTTTCTTTTCGCGTTCGGTGTGCAAATGCGATTTGCGTTCGGGTCCGATCATCACCTTTTCGATTGAGCGCAATACATGATCCTGTGAAATAATTTTCTTGTCTTCGCGTGCTGCCAAAATAGCAGCCTCGTTCATTAACGATTCAAGATCAGCACCAGAAAATCCGGGAGTTCGCTCTGCAACGACTTTCAAATTGACATCATCTGCAAACGGCTTTTTGCGTGAATGGATGAGCAATATCTGTTCGCGATCGGCACGATCAGGCGCATCCAGCATAACGCGTCGGTCGAATCGACCAGGGCGCTGCAATGCCGAATCCAGTACGTCAGCGCGGTTGGTTGCCGCCATAACGACCACTTTTTCACTAGGCTCAAATCCGTCCATTTCTACCAATATCTGGTTCAGCGTCTGTTCGCGTTCGTCATTTCCTCCGCCGACACCTACGCCGCGTGATCGCCCCACTGCATCGATTTCATCGATAAAGATAATTGCAGGC
>CAYRNU010000009.1:0-6377 GCA_964425795.1 uncultured Candidatus Saccharibacteria bacterium
ACTTGTCATCACTAGTGTACTCAGGATTGTTGCGCAAGCAGCCCGATGGCAACTTTGTTCCGGATCTTGCACAGTCAGTATCTATTTCAACTGACGGGCTCACCTATACCTTCGTCCTAAAGGACGGGATAACATTCCATGATGGAAAGCCGGTTACTCCTGAAGACATTATCTTTACTATTGAGAAAGCTCAGGATCCATCACTGAAAAGCCCGCTTCGCGTAAAATGGGAAGGGGTTCAAGTCACCGCAATAGATGACAAGACGGTACAATTCGTACTCCCTCAGCGTTATGCCGCGTTTTTGGAAAATACGACATTGGGTATTTTGCCAAAACATATCTGGTCATCAGTAACCACCGAACAGTTTAACTTTAGCGATTACAATACGCGCCCTATCGGAACCGGACCCTACCGCATTGAAAGCATCAAGGAAGACAAGCTTGGAGTACCTTCAGAATACAAATTGAGGGCATTCAAACATTTTGCTCTGGGTCGTCCCCACATAAAAAACTTGATTGTTATATTTTATCCAAACCAGGACAAGTTGCTGGAAGAATACGATAACGGATCAGTTGATACCGCCAGCAGCATTACGCCCGACGAAGAGAATCTCAAAATCTTTGAAAAAAATCGTACGGTAGTAGCAACGGCACCACTGCCTCGAGTATTCGGAATGTTCATTAACAAGACAAAAAACCCGTTATTGACCGACAGCGAAATAATTGCAGCGATTGAAAAGTCAATTAACAAAGACCGCATAATTGATACAGTACTAGGCGGATATGGAGAAAAAATAAACGGCCCTGTTCCTCCGCGTGTTTCTGTTCCGAACACCGAAATATGGAATGCAGAAAATATCGCTTCAGTACAAGCAACGCTGGATAAAAAAGGATGGAAGCTGAATCCCGACACTGGCATGCGAGAAAAAACAATAGACGGAAAAGTGACCGAGCTGACGCTTTCCCTATCGACCAACAACACTCCTGATTTGCAGACCGTTGCAGAACTTATCCGTGAAGATCTTGCAAATGTAGGCATCAATCTTGATGTAAAATACTACGAAACAGGCATCCTGGATCAAGAAGTAATCCGTCCTCGCGAATTTGAATTGTTGCTCTTTGGCGAAATTGTCGAACATGAAAGCGACTTGTTTGCATTCTGGCATTCGTCACAGCGGAACGATCCGGGACTTAATATTACCCTGTACGCAAACAGCTCCGTAGATAAAAACTTATCGCAAATCCTTACCGAACTTGATTTTGCAAAACGAAGGACATTGGTTGATTCAGTAAACGCTCAGATCACCAAAGATCGAACCGCCATATTCCTTTACACTCCTGACTTTATCTACCTTACTCGCAAGCGCTTGCAGGGTGTAAATCTAGGAAGCATTGTGCGTCCATCAGATCGTTTCAGTCAGATTCATACATGGCATCTCATGAGCGATCGCGTTTGGCCAATCTTTGTTAATGTATCAAAATAATCAGTATTATAAAAACCCGCATTAATGCGGGTTTTTATAATACTGATTATCGAAGCATATTTGCTATACTACCTACTATGAAAAAACGATTACTGCTTACATTGCTAGCAGCATTACTATTTGCACTATGCAATGCCGCCACAATTTATGTAAACTCAACCTATGCAGCTACCTTCTTAGATGATACATTTGTAGGGCTCCTCTACACGATAGCCGCATGCATGACGCTAGTAGGCATCCACGCATTACCGCGAATAATGTCCCCACGATCGGTGCAGAAAGTATTAATTATCCTGTTAATCAGCCTGATTGTAACACTACTGGGCTTGGGAATCGTACAATCTCCAATATTATTCTCGCTCTTATTTGTATGGCAATTCGCATGTATAACGTTCAGCTATTACTGCTTTGATATTCTTATAGAATCTGCATCCACCGACAATACGACAGGCCGCATCCGTGGAGTATTTCTTACCACAATGAATATCGGTTATGTGATCGGTCCCCTGGCAGCAGGAATGATCCTTGCACGATTTTCTTATTGGGGACTATATAGTGCTGTAGGATTGATATTAGCGATAGTCTTATGCGTCATTCTTGCTACGCCTAAAATAACAACAACGCTGCCACGAGGCAGTGAGTCATTGCGGAGTTATATTACTTTTTTCAAAAATCGAGATTTGCGTGGAGTCTTTGCGGCCAATTTCCTATTGCAATTCTTTTATGCATGGATGGTCATTTATATGCCCATCTATCTGCACGAGCAATTGAATATATCTTGGCAAACCCTAGGAATAATATTTGCGATAATGCTCTCTGCGTTTGTTGTATCACAGTATGCGTTTGGCAAACTAGCCGATTTGGTACTTGGCGAAAAAGAACTGATGATTGGGGGATTATTGCTCGCAGCACTTGCAACGCCAATTGTGATCATTACAGGTAGCGCTGTTCCTGGAATTATTGCTGCAGCATTATTTGCAACGCGATTAGGTGCCAGCGCACTGGAAGTTAGCACTGAAAGCTATTTTTTCAAGCATATTAATGCGGGACAGAACCGCACACTAAGCATTTTTCGCAGCACATCATCGCTAGCATACATCACTGCTCCGCTACTAGCGTCCCTTATACTCACACACAACAAAATGGAGATACTGTTCTTTATTCTGGCAGGAGTTCTGGTTATCGGCACCATAGCGCCATTATCAGTGCGAGATACGCGCTAAGCGACAGGCTTGGTGTCAGCAACGATCTGTCCATCTGACAACGAAACGATGCGATCACAGAAATGAGTATATTCCTGCTCGTGCGTTACCATAATAATGGTTTGACCGTCATTATGTAACTCCTTAAAAATCTCCATAACCGCCTGACTAGATACGTTATCGAGGTTTGCTGTAGGCTCGTCAGCAAATAAGATTTTCGGATCCGGAGCAACAGCACGTGCAATGGATACGCGCTGCTGTTCACCGCCTGAAAGCTGGTTTGGCAGATTATTGGGGCGATGCGATAGCCCCACCCGATTTAACGCTGCCATGGCCAGTTTTTTTGCTTCCGCCTTTGAAATACCTCGCATCAAAAGCGGTATCATGACATTTTCAAGAGCTGTTAATTCGGGAACCAGTGCGTAATCCTGGAATACATATCCCAGATTTATCAGCCTAAAATGAGTGCGCTCATTGCTCGAGAGCTTTGACGTCTCAACACCATCAACAATAATTTCACCAGTAGTCGGATGATCAAGCAGGCTCATCTGGTACATTAATGTGCTTTTTCCAGCGCCTGATTTTCCCATAATCGCCAAAAATTGTCCGTCAGGAACCGTCAAATTGACGCCTCGCAACACCTTGGTTTCAACCTTACCATTACTGTATATCTTTTGGATGTTTTGTACTTCAATCATAAAATGTTATCTACCTAGAATACTATCAAGGGTATTACGTCGCACGATCAATCGCGCAGGAATGAATCCCGCGAGAATAGTAGTGATCAGTAATATAATGATTTTGATGATAGTTCCTCCGACTGGAGCTACCAGAATACCATCTGAAAATGGGAAATCGATTGGATGCGCATTCATCAACGGCACCAATACGGCATAGACGACTATAGTACCCAATCCTGATCCAATTACTGCATAAAAAATCGATTGCATAATATACGACAACTCGATTACCTTTTCATTGACGCCGATACCTTTCAAAATACCGATGTATTTTCTGCGCGTAACCGCATTAATAAAGATAACGATAAATATTGTAATTGAAGACACCATCAATCCGATTGCACTGATCGCATTTCCCAAAATACCGAACGTGGTCATAATATCCTCCAATGCTTGAGGTAATGCTTCGCGCGAAATACGTACGCGTGCATGATCTGCAATGCCACTGTCTACCAATGCTGTCTTTACCGCCGTCTCATCTGCTCCATCGGCAATCGTTATGGCAACCTCGTTTACGTTTTTATTGGTACGTCCCACAAGGCGTTCGAATTCACTCTCTGTCATAAATATACGCATCGATGTTTCCCCTACCTTAGAGTCAACAATTCCCTTTACGATGTATTCTTTTGTCCTGTCGCCTACCGTCAATCGCACGCGCGTACCAGGCCTTACCCCTTCCAAGGTAGCAAAAGCATCACCGAAATCAGTCGAATATTCAACAAGCAGATTTGATCCGATAAGGATATTCTCATCTCCTGGCTGGAGGTATTCCCCCTCTACGACATAATTGCTGAGCTTGGTGACGGCATTTTCTGCAACAGGATCAATACCTACGACAGCACTGCCTGCAGTGTCACGTACTTCTTGAGGGTCGCGTCGTGTCCGATAGTTAGCTTCCACACTTACGCCTTGCGTATAACGAGCAGAATAGTTTTTGATTCCTGGAATAGTAGCAACCGTCGACAATACTGTCTGGCTTTCTTCTATGTATTCCTTACCAACAAGAGTAGATAAAAATACGTCTCCCGTATTCTGATCGCGATTGGCACGCACCGATCCTTCAATCAATCCCACCAAAATCCCTGAAACTGCAACCAGGTTCAAGAACGTCAACATCATGATGAATATGATCAGAAGCGTCGTCCAAATATTGGCCCGCTGGATCTGACGCAAACCAAGGAGAAATCCGACGCGCAAGATAGTGCCTTTCATATAAAAACGTATTACTTGCTTGCTGCAATTACAACGACTTCTCCCTCAGAAACTCCTGCAAGGATTTGTACGTAACTATCGCTACCGCGCACTCCCAACGCAACGGTTCGTTCCTGCGGCTTTTTCTTGTCTCCTGCAGAAATCAAAACATAAGGCGTTCCATCTTCATGGTATTTGATTGCGCGCGCCGGAATTGCAACCACAGCATCCTTGCGTTCAGTCTCAATACTGACATCCGCAGTCATACCTGATACGATTCGCGCATCTTGTTCATCGAACGCAACACGAGCCTCATATACAGAAACACCGTCGACAACAGTTTCAGATCGATTTACCGATACGACTGTTCCCAAAAATGATTCCGATTCACCGAATGCGTCCAAAGAAACCGTCGCCGTATCGCCAGTCATAACCTTTACGCTGTCTATTTCAGGCAGATCTACCTCTACACCCAATACTCCTTTTGAAATTACCGATATCGCTGCGGCTCCTCCCGTTACTGATTCGCCTGGATCTACCTGCACTGCCGTTACTACACCATCAAACGGCGCCCGCAAAATTCGCTGACCAATCAACGCCTGAATGCGACTGACTTCCGCAACAGATTGCGCCAATTCAGACTCTGCAATAGATACGCCAACCTGCTGGCTGCGCAAATCTCCTTCTGCTTCATCTAATACCCGATCACGCTCACTTAAAGCTTCCTGATAGGCATTGTAATTAGATACGTAGGTCTGGCTTTTTGTATTAGGAATATATACGTACCAGGTCGTATTGTTGTAGGCAGTAATCTCGTCAGGAAACGCTATATACAACCCGCGTGTCCCCAGGCGCGTTGCTGAAGTTTTTGCAATCTTAATTTCTTCTGTTTTTTCAATCCCGAACGTACGAATAGTTGAATCCTGCTGGATACCGCGATCAATGATTATCTTATAGTAGCCCTCGGCACCATCGTAACGACCTGTAATTACAGGAGGAGTCTGTGTATATGAATTGCTTTCAGGCTCTGCGACCAATCCTTCGGAGAGCATTTTTCGATGCGCTGCGTCGACCAACGTATCTTGTTTATCAGAGACAGCGTTCAGGCTCAGCTTCATGTTGTTTAATTGTGCACGCTTGATTGCAACACTAGCCTGCGCTGAGGCAAGTTCTGCACCTAGAGTTCCAAGATCAAGGGATGCCAAGCGGTCACCCTTTTTAACCACGTCATTAGTCGCAACGGATACATCACGAATCGTTCCTGATGTCTCAAATCCAAGATCAGCGACAATGTCCGCCTCAACTCGCCCTGCGATTTTCACAACATCTACTACATCACGCTTTTCCACAACCATTGTCTCTGCGCTTGATTTTTGGGATCCAGCCAAAGCAATAATCATAATAATAACGATTACTGCCGCTATCGCGATAGAGACTTTTTTATGGCTGCGAATCAACGCAGCAAGTGTTTTTGGTGTTTTCTTTATAGTTGATGGAATATTCATATAGTTTACACAATACCACAGTGTCAGCGCTCTGTAAAAATAGGCATCATTCCCAAAACCGCATATCTCGCGTACACTACCAAACATGCGACTTGACCAATACTTATCGGACAACAATATAGCCTCCCGTCGTGAAGCCAAGAAGTTGGTAGAACAGGGGCTGGTTTCGGTGAATGCAAAAATAGTGCGCGAGCCCGGATTCAAGTTAATTCCAACTGACAAAATTACCCTATCCTCAAAAATTCGCGACCTCCA
>CAYRNU010000009.1:6387-14913 GCA_964425795.1 uncultured Candidatus Saccharibacteria bacterium
ACAAAAAACCAACATATTGATTTACAAACCACGAGGCATCACCTGTTCTCATAATTCAGACGAAGGCAGAACGGTACATGATATTTTTCCGCAATTCAAAAATCTTACCTATGTCGGTCGTCTAGACAAAGATAGCGAGGGGTTACTCTTGCTTTCAAACGATGGCCGCATGACAAAACTTATTACCGGCACTGATTTGGTGGAAAAGGAATATATCGTTACGGTACGCGAAGAGGTAAAACTAGCACACCTAGATATTATCAAAAAAGGAATGAAAATTGAGAAAGAAAAAGTCGAGCCCGCACAGGCATTTCGTATGGGTCGAAATGAAATACGCATCATTCTAAACGAAGGAAAAAAACACCAGGTCCGCCGCATGGCAAACGCGTTACATCTAACCGTAACTTCGCTCGTACGCACTCGTATCGGTCCTCTCACTATTGGTAAGCTGCGTCCCGGATATTTCCGCAAGCTGACACATACAGAAGAAGCCGGATTGCTCCAGCTTCTCGAGAAAGAATAGTAGGGTTATTTTTCTGATTGGAATTCCAGAGCATTATCCTGATCCAATCTGAATGTCGTCGTAGCGCCCGCCACTGAAACCGTATAAGTTCCAGCTTTGAGTCCTGCAACATCAAGCGCCACTGACTGTTCGAATGGAACCAATGCCTGAGTACACATATCTCCCTGACGAACCGTTTCAAAGTTTACGGTAAACGTGCTATTGTTGCGCGCTGATGAGGTATTAACAATACGTACGCATCCATCACTAAGGTTTCCATGCACCAACGCTCGAACTTGTACCGGAAATGATTCTTGAATAACAACATCGATGCGTTCAACTGTTACACCCTCGTTCATTACCACTTCATCTGAAGTGGTAAGATCGGACATCAGCTCTCCTGGTTCAGGCAGCAGACTATTCTCAAGTGGATTGCGTTTCATTACACTAATGATCAATATGCCTGCGAATACCACTAAAAGAGCAAGCGCGCCGGCTATGTAGAGAACATTTTTGTTCTTTTTCTTTGGAGGCAATGGTGTATAAGTATCTGGTGTCATAAAAAAGAAAAATTAATTTTGTAATTCGCCGAACAGATAATCTCCCTGGGCGACTAATGAAAATGTCCTACTCTCAATATCGAATACGTAAGCTTCAGCTACCACGGGATCTGCTACTCCGGCTGCAGCAATGGCTTCGGGATCATTAACGATCAAAAGCCTGCTCCCAGCCTGGGCACGAATGCCAAACTGCGAAGCAAATCGACGAACCAGAGCTCCAGAAGCCATATCTACAACATAGTGATTTTTGCAGCTTCCTTCACTGCATGGCAAAGTAATAACGGTTAATCTATCTGCTAAAGAAACTGTTGATGCTCCATACGCTTTCTGCAGCTCTGCAATAGGCATATCAGCACTAAAAGATTTTAAATCAAGCTCTGCTTTTTCTGCCGGAACTACTACAGGAATTGAAAAGCGGGCGAACGAATCAGCTGATATATTTTTTAAATCAAATGAAATGATCGGCGTTTCAACGGTAACGGCAATAACTACACCCAAAACATCAATACGATATGTTGCTGCAGGCAAATCACCAACAGTGACAGCTACCGATTCTTCAAAAGGAACTGACGGTTCACAGTTAACATCAGGTGCGACGGTAAATACAGGTGTCACCACAATCAAATCCCCTTTCAACTGCTGTTCCCATGACGTAATTGACTCGCACGACTGACGATTGCCGGCAACCGCAAGAACGATCCCTGATGACTGCACATCAGCTGTTACTGCTGTAACTGTGCCGGTAGTTACATGATTATTATTCCGCAAATCTCCCAATGATAGAATACCCGCAACAACAATCATTGCTCCAATAATAACCAGTACCAATACTTGCTTTCGTGCCATACCATTACAGTATGCCATTTTTTCAATATGCGAGCGAGAAAGAAATGTGCAAACGAAAAAAGAGCCTGAAGCCCTTTGATTTCGGTTTTTTTAATTATGCACTTCGTTTTGCTTTTGCACGTTCACTTTCAGTAAGATACTTCTTGCGCAAACGAACTGATACTGGAGTAACTTCCAAATATTCATCATCTGCCATAACTTCGAGCGCTCGTTCAATGTTCAGCTGAACTGGAGGAATCAGCGTAATTGCGTCATCGGTTCCCGATGCGCGGACGTTGGTCAATGCCTTACCCTTGGTTGGGTTTACCATCATTTCTTCGCCCTTTGAGGTGTTTCCGATAACCATACCTTCGTACACTTCAGTCTGAACAGGAATATAGAGCTGTCCGCGGTCCTGCAAGTTTGCCAATGAGAATCCAAGCGCTTTTCCGGCTGCCATAGAAACCATTGATCCGGCCGCACGCTTTTGGATTTCTCCCGCGTATGGACGGAAACCTACTACGCGCGTTGCCATAATACCCTCACCCTTGGTGTCGATAACGAAGATTCCGCGATATCCAAAGAGTCCTCGAGTCGGACCTTCAAACACCATACGCACTGATCCAGTTTCATTGTGCTTCATATCAACCATATGCACCGAACGAGTTCCCAATTTTTCAATGACGGCTCCCTGGAACTCCGCTGGAATATCGATGGTAACTTCTTCAAACGGTTCCATTTTCTGTCCGTCGATTTCCTTGATAATGGCCTGAGGCTGTGACACCTGCATTTCAAATCCTTCACGTCGCATGTTTTCAAGCAAAATAGCGATATGCATTTCACCGCGTCCGAACACCTTGAACACACCATCATCGCCCGCATTGAAATCTACGCGCAATCCCACGTTGATTTCCAATTCCTTTTCCAATCGTTCGCGGATCTGGCGAGTAGTAACGTATTTTCCTTCCTTTCCGGCAAACGGAGAGTTGTTAACCAAGAAATCAAGCACGATTGTAGGTTCATCCACTGCAATAGCTGGCAATGGTTCCCCTGATGCATCAGCCATGATCGTTTCGCCGATAAAGATATCAGGCAATCCTGCAACCAACACAATATCTCCTGCTACCGCTTCCGCTGCATCTTCACGATCCAATCCCTTGAACGTAAAGATCTTGGTGATCTTTCCGGTACGTGCTTCGCCGGTAGGTTTCTTTACCGTAACAGTCGTATTTGCCTTCATAACACCTTCCTTGATTCGAACTACAGCTAATCGCCCTAGGAAGTTATCGTAGCCTAGGTTAAATGGCTGCGCGCGTAACGCTGCTGCAGTATCGCTGGGCGCAGGCGGAACCTGTTCCAAAATAACGTCTAGCAATGGCATCAGATCCTTGCGTTCATCATCAAGTGATCGCATCGCAACGCCTTCACGACCGATCGCATATACCGTAGTAAAGTCCAACTGCTCATCAGTCGCTCCCAATTCGAGGAACAATTCAAAAACAGAATCGTGACATACAGCAGGGTTTGCAGCAGGCTTGTCGATTTTGTTGATCACTACGATTGGCTTCAATCCCAATTCCAATGACTTCTTCAATACAAAACGAGTCTGTGGCATAGGACCTTCCTGAGCATCGACGATCAACAACACTGAGTCGATTGAACGTAAAACGCGCTCCACCTCAGAACCGAAGTCGGCGTGACCAGGTGTATCGATTATGTTGATCTTGGTGTTTTTGTAATTGACTGAGGCATTTTTTGCGTAAATGGTAATGCCACGCTCGCGTTCTAGCGAGTTGCTGTCCATTGAAAAGCCTTCCTTCATGGTTCCGGTCTGCTCCATGATCTTGTCAGTCAGGGTAGTTTTTCCATGGTCCACGTGGGCGATGATTGCGATGTTTCTGATTTCCATAATAAATTAAGGGATTTTTTGATTAACTGGAACACTATAACAAATAAAGGCTTTTTTGTTGGTATTGACAGTACATTAAATAAGTGCTTTAATTGTATCAATAAACTTCTTTAAACACACACATATTATGGAACCTAAAAATGAAATCCCTACTTCGAAAGGTCTCAAGCTTTTTCTTATAGGCACTATCCTTTGTGCAATTAGCGGGGTCGTAATCACTTACTATTCTGATTTCTTGCAAAATAAATTCAAGAACACATATGACCTTTTTGCTTACCTTGGACCAACTCTTCTGATTCTTAGTCTAGGTTCAGGAATTCTCACCTTTATAAGGTGGGTGCAAACGGTTCCTGATCCATATAATGAAGACAGTAATGATCCCTTCCATGAATATGGAGATGAATTTTTTGATGATGATGAGGAAGAGGAAGATTCAAAAGAAAGATATATTGATCCTGATTAGTCATATCTAATTTTTGATTTAATTAAAATCCCCAGCATTTCTGCTCGGGGATTTTTTATTATTCAATTTTTATTTAACGATAAAACTTGCTCGTACGGTTACCATCACATCCTTTTCAATGGTTGAAGTGTCATATGAACCGTAGTCTGAAACTTCAACGCTGTTTGGCGCCAATACCTGAACGACGCCTGATGATGCTGTCTTTAGTTTGCCTACGTTCTGTCCGTTTGACTTTGCAATTTCATTAGCGCGCAATTTTGCATCCTTGATCGCCTCGCCCAGCAGTGCAACACGCTGCTCTGCAAGTCCTGAATAGTAATACTGTACAGGGTTAATTGAAAGCAACACTCCCTGGTTAATTAAATCCTGCGCGTTTTTGTTTGCATTCGTTACCTTGTTTACATCAGATGAATCAACCGTGATTGATTGCTGCAAGGTATAACGCTTTGGACCGCCAGTATTGTTGTAATCGTAGACCTCTTGAACTGATACAGGAGCTATGGTAATTTCCGCGTCGGTCATGCCAGCTGTTTTCAGGAATGCAGTAACCTTTGCCAAGTCCCCTGATAGCTGAGTATAGCCAGTCTGCAACGTCGCTTCGGTGACGGTGCGTGAAATGCTTGAATTCCATTTTACGGAATCAGACGTTACGCGAACTTTTGCTGATCCTGTTACCGAGAGCAAATTATCAGTTGCGCGGATTTTTGCCAGGCCTGCCGCAAGCGTAATGCCTGCAATGATAAGTCCCAAAGTCAATACGATTGCCGGGAAGAAAAATGGTCGTTCAGTGATTTTCATAACAATAAAAAATAAGCTGTTAATTACTTATTACAGTGTAACATTTTGATTGCTACACTTTCAATAAAGAATGTGCTTCACGCAGCAAAGCGCGCGCTGTTGCAGAAGAAAGTTTCAGTTTTTTGACCATATCTTTTTCAGTGTAGGTCAACAGGTCCTGCGCCAAAATAATGTTATGCGCCATGAATATCTCACGCGCAGCTGTAGTAACCGACGGCAACACCGTAACTGGGTACATGCGTGATCGTATGATCATGTCTTCCAGATTCCCCTCGCGGTTAGGATAATTCCATCCTACCAATTTAACCCCGCGGCATTCCGCATAACGTATTGCTGTTTCAGTAAAGCGCGTATTGGTGATCACCCAGATACTAAATGAACTTTTATCACCCTTGGCGCGGGCTGCGCGTTCGATATCCATCACGCGCGCATCAGCATACATCACCTGATCAACATGTGTTCGGCCATCGCGTTCATTTCTGTATTTTCCCTCGACAATATAGGTCATGCCTCCTTTTTTCGCCAAGACATCTACTTCGTGCATAATACATTCCCCAGGAACCATAACGCCGCGCTGTGTCGTGTAATCATGCGCCTGAAGCAGCGCCTCGATGAACTGTTCAAAATAAAATCCAGTAGGGCCCAACTGCGCCAATCCGCGGACCAAGTTATACCGCACAGCGCTATCAAAATCCTCTTTTACCAAATAGCGCAATGCTTTGCGAAAAATAGCTTGGGTGCTCATGTTTGGCGTCACCTCGCGAGCCACCAATTTACAAATACCATTTGCCAAATCCGCAGGCGCGCCAGATTTTTGCAATGACGAACATAGCTTATTGCGGTCAAATATTTCAATTCCTCCTGCTGATTTTTTTACAATGATTCGTGCCATATGCATGTAGTATACCATCCTCCTTTTGGGGATACTTTTTTTATGCGATAATAGGTGCCATGACTACAGAAATTTCAGGCAATGGCAATCATAAACCGTTCCGTCCAAAACGTTTATCTACCGATGAAATCCGCGAAGGTTGTCTCTATCTTTCAAATGGAGACGCTAATGAGTCACGCATCTGCGTAGTGAACGAAGAATTGCGCCAGGGACTGGATACCCTGACTGCCATTGAAAAATCAGTGACATTCTTTGGCTCGGCTCGATTTGCCCCAGAACATGAGTTTTACCAAAAAGCAAAACGCATCGCCGGACGCGTCGTTAGCGAATTAGGATACGCGGTAGTTTCAGGCGGCGGCCCGGGAATTATGGGAGGTGCGAACGAAGGAGCATTTGATGCAAAAGGCCAGTCTATTGGACTGACGATCCGCCTGCCTATGGAACAGAAATCAAGCCCATTTCTAACCACTGAAATTCCTTTTTATTTCTTCTTTACCCGAAAAGTAGCATTGGCATACTCTGCAGAAACATATCTGTTCTTCCCTGGAGGATTCGGGACATTTGATGAATTGTTTGAAATCCTGACATTGGTTCAAACTAACAAGATTGCAAAAGTGCCAATACTGTTGGTCGGTAAAGATTTCTGGGGACCCCTCGACGAATATCTAAAAACCATGATGGTGGAAAGATACGAAACCGTTGATCCAGGCGATACCAGTCTCTACACCATCACAGATGACGAGGATGAAATCATAAAGACCATCAAGGAAGCTCCGATTCGAACAAAAGACTAGTAATAAAAAATCCCTCAAGATGAGGGATTTTTTATTGAAGAATTATTTTTTCTTCTTTTTTGCTGATGCCTTTTTAGCAATTTTCTTTGGAGCAGCTTTTTTAGCGGGAGCTTTCTTTTTGCTTTCTGCTTTTTTGATAGCTTTCTGCAAGTCTGCGACTATAACTGGCTTTGCTGGCTTTTCCTTCCTTTCAGTTTTGGTTGGCATCGCTACGCGAGTATCGGTTCCAAGAGCCGAAAGAACGCGGTCTAATTTTGTATTGATGAAGTCAATCTGTTTTACCAGGGCATCGATACGAGCATCAGGGCGAGCATCCTGCTTGAACGATTGACGAGGAGCAAATTCCTTACGGCCAAAGTCGCGTGATCCACGATCATTTGGACGAGCATCAAAACCCTTCTGCGCTCCAAAACAATCGTTGCAGTAAATAGGCTTTTCACCTGTAGGACGAAATGGAACTTCGCAAACCTTTGAACATTCGCTGCAGGTTGCTTTATGCATCTGCTTGTCGCCAAAATCGCGTCCGCCACCGCGGTTACCACCAAATCCACCTTTGTTAAAACTTGGACGTCCACCAAAATCGCGACGACCGCCACGGTCACCTCCACGTCCTCCACCGAATCCACCTGATTTAAAGTCTTTCATGTAATAGTGCTTATAGGAGTTATATCTATAATCTCTCACAGAATAACACATATTTATAAAATAGCAAGTCTTTTGTCTATTTTCCTTTGATCAACCTTAGTTTCCCTGCTCGTGTCAGGGACTTGATAGCATGCTCACGCGATAGCGCCTTTCCTTTTGTTTCGCATTGTTCGCTGTACACCAATTTCACAGGCCGTCGGCTTTTGGTATATCGTGCGCCGGTATCCAGGGTATTATGAGCAATCACGCGCTTGGTTACATCATTCGTAGAGCCGCAATACAGCGTTCCGTCAGCACACAAAACAATATAGACCTGATAGGATGCCATACTCGCTATTATCGAAGAACCATTCTCATCTCAGGCAATCGCGCTCCGGACGCAAATACCAGCTCCCTTTCAACAGGCATGGTTCCTTCTTCAACAAAACCTAATTGCTTGTAGAAATTTATTGCTTTTACATTATAGTACGCTACATATAGCGTTATAGGTTTTGAATGATCCGCGAGTTCGTAATTTTTATTCCACAAAGCACGACCGATTCCTTTTCCCTGATATTCAGGAAGTATAGCTATGATATTGAATTCATTTTCACTATCACCTATTTTCATTTCAGATACGCCGACAATTTTGCCGTCCATCCTTGCAACAAGATAATGATGCCCAGCATCAAGACTGCTTAATTTTTGCCTAAATTTCTCCACATTCTCCGCGGACATTTGCTCGGTAAAGAATGAATTCACGTCATCAAAGGAAATGCCTTCATTTTTATTAGGATAGGTCGCAGTCCAAACATCCCGAAGTAATTGTTTTACTTCGAACGCCTCCTCGGGAACCATCGGTGTTATTTTTATAGATTCTTGATCCATAAGATGTGCGAAATTGTTCAAACTTTAAGCAAGAATTACTGCAATTTATTTAATCGGACAATCTGCCACAGCTTTGAATAGTGCGCTGGTATCATAAGTAATTGCGTTCACGTCAGCAAAGCGGGTTCCCTCTGCAGTAACGTCACCATATCCGCGAACGAAACCTTCTGGAGTCTTTTTGAAAATCACTTCCATTACAGAATCCATGCCTTCAGACTGGAATGAGTATTCTCCAAACAGAATGCCATTTGTATAGGTACCCGCGAATGTT
>CAYRNU010000010.1:0-13723 GCA_964425795.1 uncultured Candidatus Saccharibacteria bacterium
TCGACACGGTCTTTTACCGATTGAGGAAGCGTAAATGCGCTTCCTGCCCCGCTCGTCAGGGTTTTCTGATCCATATGCGCAATCCAGACATGATCAAATTCCAACCCTTTTGATCCATGCAGTGTCATAACCTGCACACCCGATTCGTTGCCGAATGTCGCCAGCGGAATATCGGTGCCGTAGTCTTGAAGCCGTTTTAAAAACTCCACAAAATCCAACAGCGTCATGTGCGCATCCTTTTGCACCTGTGCCTGCACAAGATGCACGAACGTGCGCAGTATTTCAATCCGGCGCATCATCGTATCGTGATTATCGGTAGACTGAATCAAGACCTCATTGCCGATAATCTGTATCAATCCTTGAATATCGTTAGTGCTTGCATGATCAAGCCATCGAGATAGCGATCCCGCCCATATCGCAACCGCGTCCTCCGCTGGATACAGCCCTAGACTTTGCTTGTTTTCTAACAATGTCGCAAGCGTCAGTTTGCGCAGATCATGGGACGACAGGAATGCATGAGCAGCAAGAGGAGGAATTTTTGACAGTGGATCCAAAAGCGTGCGCGCAACCAAATGCGGAGCAAACGGATGCGCAAGCGTTTCCAATATCGCAATCATGGATTGCGCTTCGCCAGTTTCGAATAATTTCGCTCCTGAACCTGCTGCAACCGGAACACCCATATCCTGCAGAATGCGTATTGCCGTGCGAACCTGGGCATTTTTTGGCACCAAAATAGCGCAACGCGACGGGTCAGTTCCCCGCTCTATCGTCTCGGCAAATGACAATCCAGCGCGGATAATCTCATCCCGCGGATACTGTGCCTCGACGATCTGCAGCGCATTGTGGTCGTCAGTATGCGCCAGCAGCGGCGCATCAGCGAGCGAACTGTGCAGCAAAGCATCAGCTGTATCCAAAATCGCCTGTGTCGAACGGTAGTTGTCGGTCAGCGTAATTACCTGCACGTCACGAAATGTTTTTCTAAACCCTTCAAAATACGACAGCGAGGCGCCGCCGAATCCATAGATCAGCTGTCGATCATCCCCCACCACAAACAGATTCTGCGTTTCTTCATCGCCCCATACCGATGATAAAAATTCATTCTGTATTCCCGACGAATCCTGATGTTCATCAACCAAGACATACTGATATCGTTCGCGGATTGATGACGCTGCCTCTTCTGAAACCTCCACCAGCTTTACCAAGTTTTCCAGTACGTCATCGTAATCAAACAGGTTGCGCTCTGTCTTCAGCACTTCATATCTGCGGTAAAATTCCACGATCTCGCGCGTGCGTTCCAGAGACTCCAATTTCTTCACCACTTCTTGTTTCAGCTGCCCCTTGCTGGCTCCGCGCGATGAAATACTACTATCGTCAGTGTTCAAAAAATCAATTTCATTCTGTATCTCTTCGTCAAATGATTCAGGCGTCATGCGCTCACGCTTCAAAAGCGAAATCAGCGACTTGATATCCCGAAAATACATCGCCGGATTCGCGCGTGTGCGAATATGCTGCCAATCATGGCTGTGCAAAATTTCATCGCACAGCGCCACAGACTGCATATCGTCGATCAAAGCAGGCTGCTCCAGCAAACCTAGATCGCGGAAAAATTCCTCGATCATCACCATAGCAAAACTATGGAACGTCGCAATAGACACGCGCGATGCGGCGGGACCTATATAGGTACGCAATCGCTCGCGCATGGCTTTGACTCCCGAATTGGTAAACGTCAAACAGAGGATGCCATCAGCCTTGGTATCTGTCTTGACTAGAATATTCGCGATACGGACAGCCAGCACCTGCGTCTTGCCCGTTCCGGGACCAGCAATCACCATGACCGGCCCCTCGATAGTATCCACTGCCAGCTTTTGCTTGGCATTCAATTGCGCATAGGCCTCCTTAAACTGGGCGTCACTGTAGGGTTTCATACTCCATATTGTAGCAGATGCGCCGGACTTGCTGTTTGCCATCCAAATGGCATAATGAAATCAAACAATACATATATGCCTATGCCAGGAAACTGGGATGAAACAAGTCCAAAACCAAGACAGGAAGCTTCGGTAGAAGTTCCAATGAGCATTCCCATGAAAGAAACCTTTAACCCCTCACCGAAAGCCGAATCGACTTTCATCGGAATGGAACGCCTTATCCAAAGGGCACAGCAGCTGTATCACCAGTTCATTGAACAACCGACCAGCGACCTCTTTCGCAAACTAACGAAATTTTGCAAAGGGATTCCCCGCGAATTGCGCAGCGAACTAGGCTTTGACCAGAAAACGCTCAGGCTGCAGCTATCCGCATCCGGAATATCCTCAAAAAAAGATCGGAAGAAAGAACGTCTTGAAACGCATCGCGTGCACATGCACCGATACACACCATGCGCCACCTCACGGAGGGCATAATGAAAAAAGAAAAACTTTTAAAGCCTCGTTACCGACGTAACGGGGTTTTTATTATGCCAAATGATACGATCTGCCTTTCCTTACAATCATTCCATCCTTTTCAAGTCCGATAAGCGCGGCTTCGACATCGTTCCCATTCCTTTGCGTTTCCTTTATCAACGACAGCTTGGTCGCTTTTTTATTGTTCAACAAATAGCGCAACACGGCACCGCGCACCTGCCTGATGCTTCCATTAAACTTGGATTGCTTGGTGTAGTGCTTGCTTTTGGTATTGGGATTTCTTTTTATCTGCTTGGGTAAGGTACTGCCGTAATCCATCAATGCTCCATACCATTGCGCTGGTTTTTTGGTATCCAGCATTTCGAGAATGATCGGCAACAATTCGCTGTCAGCTATTGCTCCCCTGTTACCGAAAAAATGATGGATGAATACGCGACGAATATTGGTTTCAATGAATGCTTCTGGCTGATTATATGCAAATGCCAATACTGCGCCTGCAGTATACGGACCGATCCCGGGCAGCGATTCCAATTCAGCGCGCGTCTGCGGGACCTTGCCTTTATAATCTTTTACAATCGCCTGCGCTGCTCGCTGCAGCCGCAGTGCCCTGCTGTTGTATCCCAATCCCTGCCATGCAGCCAATACATCACGTGTTTGCGCATTAGCCAATGCCGTCACTGTGGGAAATTGTTTCATCCACTGATTAAATTTCGGTATTACCCTATCTACCTGGGTCTGCTGCAGCATGATCTCTGAAACTAGTACGCGATATGGTGCAGGATTGCTGCGCCACGGCAAATGAGCGCGTCCGTGTTCACGATAAAAATCATATACGATTTTATGAAAATCCTTTTTCTGCATGCTATCTGTAGCGTAGCAAAGATATGGGGAAATAAAAAATCACCCCCATGAGTGATTTTTTATTTTATTACTTCGCGCTAATTGTTGTAATTCCTGTTTCTTTATTACAAATACTTTCAACAATTCCACCATTGTCCATACTTTCTGTTGTGTATTTTCTTGCGCCCAATGTTACTTTCCTTCCTTCAACAATAACAGTGTGAGCTTTGTCTGAATCGTTATCGATCATAAATCTGGTTCCCTTTGGAACATTAAATGAGTGAGTGATTACTTCACCCGTACAAGAGTCATCAATTCGAACAAGCTTATTTTGATATTTAATCAAAGCATCTGATCGAGAAAGCGTTCCTGTTTTGGTTACAGTAGAACCTGCAGGTTTAGTATTTTCTGAAGT
The DNA here is from genome assembly GCA_964425795.1 of uncultured Candidatus Saccharibacteria bacterium. Lineage (GTDB taxonomy): Bacteria > Patescibacteriota > Minisyncoccia > Phycocordibacterales > UBA1006 > CAYRNU01. The sequence goes on from CAYRNU010000010.1 coordinate 3,655, forward strand.
AATACCTTCAGAAGCTGTTTCACCCATAACAACAGATGATTGTTCAGAATTCTGTGTTGTTTTTTGAGAACGAACCACTACAAAGATAATTATTAATGCAATCACTAAAATAATAATACCAACCAGGCTTCGCTTTTGTTTGTTATTCATACAATATAAGTATATCAATTACGGTATCAATAAAGCTATTTCTTTATATACAACAAAAAACCACCCTTGCGGGTGGTTTTTTGTTTAACTATCCTTGTGGAAAGTTAGACGAGATTAGTCGTTAACTACGGCGTAATCAGTCTTGTAGTCCTGAACAAGGTTTGAAGTGAATACTGAGTCACCAGTTGCTGAGTCAGTGTCACCGAAGTTAATACCTGAAAGAATCGCACGGTAGCTTCCTGAAAGATCAGGTGTTCCGTCGTTCTGAACAACTACCTTCAAAGTAAAGGTTTCTGTTGTTCCTTCATCAACCTTGAATGAGTTTGTCTCTTCATCGGCTGTTGAAGTCAAAGTTGTTGCTGTAACAGTTGTACCGTCAGCTGCAACACCTGTGTACTGGATACCGTATCCAACACCCTGTGAGGTTGTAGGAGCAGTTGCAGTTGCAGTTGTAGCAAATGAAGTTGCTGTTGCTAGAGCAGGGATGTAAGCATCCTGTCCGATAGCAGTAACCTTGAACTTGATTGTCAATTCAGCACGGTCGTTGTTAGCACCGTCTACTGAAACCGCAGCTTCAGAAACGCTTGATAGCGCTACCTGAATACCGTTGTTGTAGAAAGTCTGAGTTTCACCAGTTACTGAACCTACGCGATCTCCGTTAGCAAGATCATCACCTTCTGAATCTTCAACAGTTGAGGCAACAAAGTTTGCGTTGTTGAATGTCGCTAGGATTGAGTCTCCATCTGTGAAAGCTCCTTCAAGATCGTTGATATCAGCAACAAGTGTTACTACTACAGAGTCTCCTTCTTCAACCATGAAGTCATCTTCAAGATCTGTGAAAGTAATCTGTCCAGTAACTGTTGTAGCGATTGATGGAGAAGCGATTGAATCGATTTCTTCACCGTCTACCAACAATTTGAATTCCTTAACAATTTCGTTTGCGTTTGCTCCAGTAGGAGTTACATCGAATTCCATTTCATCAACGGTCATGTCTGAACCCTTTGCAGCAAGCTTCACTTCAAGAAGTGTAACGTCGTTGGTGTCTGAGACATCATCAACTTCAACTACCTGAGCATCTGGTGATTCTGAACCTTCAGTTGCCTTAAGTTCAAGATCTCCTGAAGAAGCAAGGTCTTCAAATGAGAATAGCTGTTCAGCTGAATCTGCTGTGTTGTTGGTGAAATCTGTACCACCATTCAAATCACCAGAATTGCTGTCTGTAATGATTGCACCCTGTGCATCCATAAAGCGGATTGATTCAATACCTACAGTCCAATCATTGTTCAAATCATCTGAATCAACGTTTGAAGGTGCTGATACTGAAACATAGAACTTTGCCTTTTCACCGTCTTCAACAACTGCGTTGTTTAGAGCGATTGAACGTGAGTAAAGGTCGCTGTTTTCTGAGAAGTCATCAGCTTCTGCTGAACCAACTTCTTTGCTTCCCATCCATACCTTAACTTCGTCAATTACGCTATCAAGGTGCTTTGATGAACCTGCATTAAGCTCAGTGTTCTTGAAAGAAACCTTAACATTCTGGATCGCAAGATCTGAACCGTTGTCAGCTTCGATTTCGAAAGCCAAAACCTTAGCGTCATCTGCTCCTTCCATTACATCCTCTCCTGAGTATGTTGAAAGAATATCAACGTCCTGAATATCACCTGCTCCACCTGAAAGTGAACCACTGTTGTTGTTACCTTCAGTTGGCTGGTTTCCTGAACATGCTTCTAGCTGTGCAGCTGTAACAGGTCCAATAATACCGTCCTGAGCAATCATCTTTGATGCCTGGAACGCCTTAAACTTAGCTGTGGTCAAAGGACCCATCTTTCCGTCAAGTACTAGAGCTGTACCTGGTACGCAAGCGTTAAGAGCTGTCTGAGCAGCCATAACGTTTGCAGCCTGGTATGCCTTTGCACCCATTCCAGAACCTGTCTTTAGGTATCCGGTTGCAGGAGTGTAGATTGAGCTTGCGCTAACAGCAAAAGCTGATGAGCCGAACGCAAACATTCCCAATGCTACAACTACAAGCCCTGCAGTTTTTGCAATTGCTTTTGTCATATATTGATAAATATAAAATTTAGCTTAGTAAAAATAATAATAACGTTACTAACATTTTTACTTGGTGAATGACATTCTAAAGGAGCATCATCACCAAGACGGGAACCGCGTACCACGAGAGTTTGCGTAACCGATCTTTCACTGCGTTCCCCGAATAAGGAGGAGCACAGGTTAAGAACAATAAGAGTTTTTTGGATGTTCGTTATTCTGTTATCAACGATCGTTTGGTCGTAATGTTTTCCTGCGGCATATGCTGCAAGTTCCAATACATCCAGTGCTGTAAATAGTACCATACCAATATTATCACTACAATAAATTGTGGCAACGCTGGTGTGTCTATATACCCATACAGTATACGGCTGACTGCCCTAATACTGCAAGGCGCACAATGAACAAAATCAGAGAACGCATAGTTCACCTGTTCGCTAGTTATGACGAACGATGGCCATCTGCGTTACATGGGAAAACACAACACAATACTTAATATATTTGTCAAATTATGTCTTTTTATAGACACTCCATCGTTTCTCCCCTTCACGGACAATAAGTCCTTTTTTGATCAGCGCATTCAATTCGCGCTGTACAGTCTTCTCGCTACATCCCTTCACTATTTTGGCAATGTCTTTTATTGATGAGCCTGATGAAACAATAGCATTCAGTATCATGGTCGAGCGGTCCTTCTTGCCCGAAGCCGGAGCTGTCGTAGACGTTCGAGATACTGCTGTCTTTGATGTGGAGAGCTGCCGATGATTCGATACTAATGGCTCTGTCTTTTTTTGATTAAGAGACATTTTATGATGCTGGAAATTTTGTCCCTTATCTTGCGTCAGTTGTATTTCATATGAGGACGGATTTGGCATCAATGGCGTAGGAGCCGTCTCTGCGAATAGTTCATGCAATACGATCTCTGAAATGGTGTGCGGCTGCTGCTGGGCAGACGTTGCGATCAGGTCTTTGAGTGAGCGCAGTTCGGCAAGCAGTATTGAAGCGTTCATATCGGACAAGAGCTTGCTGGTATGCAATACGGTGATCAATGAAGAGGAGGTCTCAAGGACACGCAATGCATCTGCCTGGGTTTCAGGATGATCGCTGAGCGACATATCTGAAGCCACCATAATCAGATTGATTCCCTGTTCACGGAGTGCGTTGCGAATAGGTTCTGTCTCTGAGAAAAGTTCGGTTACAAGGTGCACGGCAGAAGATACTTTAAGGGCTTTGTCACGGAACAGTGCCTGGCGTTCCTGAAACGGAATTTGTCGGTTTTGTGAGCCACTGTCCGATTGGTTTAACGTGTCCTTTTTATTGATGTCTTTTTCGTGTTCCATAGATATGTCTTTTATGGCTGTGGTGACGTTACTGTATCTTAGGGACACATAAAAGTCAATTGAAATTACAGGGTTTTTGGAAAATACGAGTAGGGACAAGTGCTACGAAGCGAGGTGGCTCCTATGCTACAATTGCTGTAATTACACATAGATGATCACCGCATATTTACGCATGAGCAAAAACAAAAAAACACAGAAAAAAGAATCCAAAGCAAAGCAGGTAAAAACGATATCCACAGGCACAAAAAATTCTTCATCAACCGCCATGCCAAGCAGAAAAAATGCTACGGTCACCGCTGCGGTATTGCTCTTGCTGGCAGCATTCGCCGTACTCTCGATAATGAAGAGCGCGGGCGTCGTAGGAACGTTTTTCCAAAGCGGAATCGTGTGGCTGTTCGGTTACGGTTTCATCGTCTTTCCTATCCTCCTGGTGTCGCTCGGTGTCATGCTCTTGTTTCCAAAACTGCGCGAACACGTGGGTGCGCGCGAATACATTAGCGCGGCTGTTTTGTTTATTACGACGATCAGTTTTTTGGATATTGTAGGAATCAATTTTGCGGGCGGACATTTAGGATCGGTGATCGCCGGACCGCTCTTGCGATGGTTCGAGACGTTCTCGATTCTCATTCTCTTGGCGCTGATGGTCATCTCATTTATCACGCTATACCAGACCACCATACGCGTACCTGCTTTCATCAAAAACTTGTTCACAAAAAAAGAACAGATCGATAATGAGGACACTGATGCATACGAAGAGGACGAGGAAGAAGAAACAGAGGACGTAGAGATTCCTGAAGAACCCAAAAAGGAACGCAAGCCGGTGATGGACATGTTCACAAAAAAAGAAAAAGAAACTCCGGCTGAAGAAACTATCATTCCTGAAAAAGGAGAACCGCACATCAGAAAAGATTATGCCTATCCTCCCCTTTCGCTTTTGGAACAGACATCAGGCAAGCCGTCGATCGGAGATGCAAAAGCAAACCAAAACATCATCAAGCGAACGCTTGCGAACTTTGGCATTGATGTAGAGATGGATGAAGTATCAGTCGGACCTACCGTTACTCGCTACTCATTGAAGCCCGCTGAAGGCGTAAAGCTTGCCCGCATCCTGGCGCTGCAAAACGAGCTCTCATTGGCACTCGCTGCGCATCCGATCCGCGTCGAAGCCCCTATTCCCGGCAAGTCATTGGTGGGTATCGAAATCCCTAACAAGTCAAAGACGATGATCGGACTCGCATCAGTATTTGCTGAAGATGAATTCAAGCAGTCATCCAAACCGCTGCTTATCGCATTAGGCAAAACCGTCGCGGGCAAGACTCGTTTCGACAATATCGCAAAGATGCCCCATGCCCTGATTGCCGGAACTACCGGTTCGGGTAAATCCGTGACGATCCATGCACTGATCGTGTCATTGCTGTACCGTAATAGCCCCGAAGATTTGCGATTCATCATGGTCGACCCAAAGCGCGTAGAATTGACGCTATACAACAAAATCCCTCACCTATTGACCCCCGTCATCAAGGAACCTAAGAAGGCTATTCTGGCCTTGAAGTGGGCGGCAAAGGAAATGGAACGCCGCTACAACCTATTGGAAGAAATGCAGGTGCGTGACATCGGCTCGTACCACAGCAGCGTCGTTGAGCCCGCATATAAAAAGGTAAAAGGCAAAGACCTAACCGATGACCAGCGTGCAGCATTGCCTGAGCGAATGCCATATATTGTCATTATCATCGACGAATTGGCCGACATCATGACCGCCTACCCTCGCGAGCTAGAAGCCGGTATTGTGCGCCTTGCCCAGATGTCACGAGCCGTTGGTATTCACCTCATTCTTTCAACTCAGCGTCCATCGGTAAACGTTATTACCGGACTCATCAAAGCGAACGTCCCTACCCGCCTTGCGCTTCAGGTAGCCAGCCAAATCGACTCACGCACTATTATTGATACGGCTGGCGCTGAAAAACTGCTGGGTCGTGGAGATACCCTATTTATGTCAGGAGAAATGGCAAAACCTGAGCGCGTACAATGTCCAAACGTTACCGAAGACGAAGTAAAGCGCGTGGTAGCATTCATCCGCAAGAATCATGACGACGACATGCCCGACGAAATCGAGCTTTCAGGAACAATCGACGCAGATGGCAGCGTAGCAAGCGGATCATTTGAAGACGACGATTCCAGCGATGATTTATATGAAGAAGCCCGACAAATCGTAATCGAGACTCGAAAAGCCTCAACCTCATTCCTGCAGCGCAAATTAGGTATTGGATACGCTCGGGCAGCCCGTCTGATTGATATGTTGGAAGAGCGCGGAGTAGTAGGACCAGGCAACGGCGCAAAGCCGCGTGACGTCCTGGAACAATCATTAGCAAGCGAACAAAAGGCATATGGCAATGAAGCGATGGAGTAAAAAAAACGTGATCCGTTTGGGTGTTACCATCGGATCGCTATTATTGCTTCTTTTTATCGTTAGCCGATTCGGACATGTTATTACCGGACCCCGCATCATAATAGACAACGCGCCCAAGGAGACGCTTACAGTCCCCTCACTGACGCTGAGCGGAAAAATCAAAGGCGGCAAACTACTATGGATCAACGGTTCGCAAGTTCCCGTCAACCAAAAAGGTATCTTTATTGCCGAATTGGTCGTCCCTCCTGGCTATACTATAATGACATTAGAAGCGCAGGACGAATTGGGAGCTCGACGACGGAAGATGATACCTATCTATTACCTTCCCTCGGAGGAACCCGCACCGATAGAAACAACGCCTGATGCGACCGAAGAATCAATTACCAACGAACAACTTTAAATTTATGGCAGTAAAAAAAGCAGCAAAGAAAGCAACAAAGCAGACAGCAACTGAACTCAAGGAAACTCGTGGTACAGGCGCATTGGAAGACACACTAAAAATGATCCAGACCAAATTCGGCGAGGGAGCGATTATGAAGCTCGGCGATACTCCAAAGGTAGACATCGGCAGCATTTCAACCGGATCAATCGGCCTTGATAACGCGCTTGGCGTAGGCGGTATCCCCCGTGGCCGCATCGTTGAAATATTTGGACCGGAATCATCTGGAAAGACGACATTGACGCTGCACATCATCGCAGAAGCGCAAAAAACTGGCGGCGTCTGTGCATTTATCGATGCCGAACACGCACTTGATCCTGAATACGCAAAGAAGTTGGGCGTTCAGATTGATGATTTACTAGTGGCACAACCTGATACCGGCGAACAAGCGCTTGAAATCACTGAATCATTGGTACGTTCTGGAAAGATCGACGTCATTGTCGTCGACTCAGTAGCAGCGCTTACTCCAAAAGATGAAATCGAGGGAGATATGGGAGCACATCATGTGGGCAAGCAGGCACGTCTGATGTCACAAGCGCTTCGCAAATTGACTGCAATCGTACACAAATCAAACACTATCGTTATTTTCATCAACCAGATCCGTATGCAGATCGGGGTCATGTTCGGCAACCCAGAAACTACTCCAGGAGGAAAAGCTTTGAAATTCTACACTTCTGTGCGTATCGACATCCGTAAAATCGCATCAATCAAAAAAGGTGAAGACGTCGTAGGATCACGTACACGCGTAAAGGTGGTCAAAAACAAGGTAGCTGCCCCGTTCAAGCAGACTGAATTCGATATCATCTACAACGAAGGCATCAGCCTCGAGGGAGAAATGCTTGCCCTTGGTGAAAAATTCAAGATCGTAGACAAAGCCGGAGCTTCATACAGCTATACCGACAAGGATGGCAACAAAATAACCCTGGGACGCGGATATGATGCCGCTCGCACATTCCTACGAGACAAAGAAAATAAGAAAGTAAAAGACCAGATCTTGAAATCGATCAACGAAGGATTTAAGAGCGAAGAATAAATCTCTATGGAAAAATACAATCCCCTAATAGAATCAGAGCTTGATAAGATCCAAAAACAATCAGGCAAAGGACGGGCGGAGAAGATAGGAAAAAAAGGACCAGGGTCTGAACTAGATTTGCGCACCACCGAAGAACTTGCCGATGCCGAAGCGCGTATTCTGCGGGAATACCAGGGACCTGGAACAATGGATAAAAAAGGCGGGCAGAAAACTGAATGGAAGACAGGCGAAGCGATCGAAGATCCCGATAGCATTTGGGAATCTTTTGGTGAAAACGATACAGAGATCGAAGCACCTGAATCAATTCGCAAAGAATTTGAAAAAATGAAGGAAATGGCAGAAAGCACTTCCCTTCCTGAGATTGGCGTAGACGAACTGCCTCCCTACAATGGTGGTGGTGTGTATAGTACTGATCATGAATACGAACAGCCTACCCAAGAAGAAATAGCTGAAGGAACAAAAGCTAAATTCACCGAACCGAAAGAAAACTGGGAAGAAAGCCGATCGCGCTTTTATAAGAAAGCAAATTCTAAATACAAAAACAAATACTGGCAAAAGCAGCGAGGCACGGCAATATCTGGCATGGTTCAAAAAATACAATCATTCTTTGGACAAAAAGACCGCGATGAAGAGCGAATGGATTTTGAACACCAACAACAAGAACGCATGGAAAAAGAAAACGCGATTACAAACAAACGACATCAAGCCATGGAAAATGATGTTGCAAATTACGAAAATAGCCAAAATAAAAAGAAAGAATCTGAAGCATTAGAAGTATTGAAAGAACGCCAAGATACCAAAGATTGGATTGAAGACAATAAATACCTGGAAGCTGACGAAAAAGATATTGCAGCATAGTACTTGTCACCCTCCGTTGTTTCAGCTAGAATCTGCCGTATTGATAATTAATTACCTATCTTGTTTTTATGTTGGAATACAATGAAATCCGTGAACGAAAATATATCAATTTTGAAGGCGAACCATACGAAATCGTCTCCTCTCATGTCGCCCGCAAGCAACAGCGCAAGCCTGTCAATCAGGTAAAAATGAAAAATCTCATTACCGGACGCGTTATCGAACACACATTCCAAGTGTCCGACAAAGCCGAAGAAGCCGATCTGAAACGACGCCCAGTACAGTTCATCTATGAAAATCGCGGTGAAATGTGGTTTACTCCCCCAAACAACCCAAAAGAACGCTTTACCCTTTCCGCTGACATCGTCGGCAACGCACGCAAGTACATCAAAGAAAAGGATATTGTGGACGCACTGGTATTTAGCAATGGAGATGAAGAGCGGTACACAGGGATCGCATTATCGATTAAGGTAGACCTCAAGGTTATCGATTGCCCTCCAAACATCAAGGGAGACACCGCGACCGGCGGCAATAAGCCTGCAACTATGGAAACCGGGGTCGTAGTAAACGTTCCCCTATTTATCAACCCGGGAGATATCGTTCGCGTAAATACCGAAAATAACGAATACATCGAACGTGTAGAAAAAAATTAATTATTCAACAAAAAAAATCCCCTACACCGTGGGGGATTTTTAATACATTAATTAGATACAAAGGACTTAGTCTTTTTCAAGCAGCAATCTCTGTCCGCTGGTTAATTTTCTGTTTGAACCATAAATCAAACAAAAACGCTGCTCACATGCAGGACAATCATACCATGTATTCAAAGTGCTAGGTACAAGATTTGGGGTCTTACAATCAGGACAATAGTCATTCCCCTTCAATTTAAAGTAACGTATTTCATCGTGAGTAAGAAACGCTCCAGCAATGGATTTATGCATCGTGATCTCTCCTTGTTCGACTTTTTCAAGCCACTTCTTGTCTTCATTAGCTATTGCAAGAGGCACATCAACTCTATACATCCATAGATTTAAAAAAATCATAACTGCACCAAAAATACAAAAAATAAATGAAAAGAAATATCCAAGTGGTACAAAAACACCGAAAAGGATTAAAGCAACACCTGTAAGTAGAGACAGAATAAGGTTTTTGCGTATTTTAGAAACATTTGAATCCCAAAATACTGTTTGAGTTTCTATCATATGTTGAATGGTTTGATTTCCCATTATCGTACGCCTGGAAGTCCAGAAAAGCAACAATAATGTGCATTTTCTATAGTATTGACAAATATATATTTATATTATATAATACAATCAAACATGAATTCACAATAAAAAAATTAAAGCTATGAAAAACAAGTTAATTCTTGCAGGGCTATGTGCCTTTGCTATTGCCCTATTTTTAGGAAAAAATGCTTACGGACAAAGTGCTTTCGTTGAGAATCCCCTCATTGCTACACGCAGCTACTGTTTCCCGATGGAAGCCAATCTTATCAAAGATTGCGATAATATCGACATGGACAACAGTTTCATGCCGATCTATGAAAAAGTATTGTTGGGAACCAACAATGGACGCCTTAATACCGGTAAAGAGCTCTTCAGAGTATGGGACAACTACCAGGTGGACAGCATGGGCTACGCTGCCGTATTGAAACAGATTGGTGATAACATTATTGATATCAATGATGCCAACACCATCACCGAAATTGCAAGACGCTTCGCTTTCATGCTTCAGTTTGAAAACCTCAAACACCCGCGAAATGGACATCAAACTATCTTTGCCTTTATCAAAGACACTGATGG
>CAYRNU010000011.1:0-13381 GCA_964425795.1 uncultured Candidatus Saccharibacteria bacterium
CCAACACCAGCATCGGTTCCGACAGCGTCATCGATGACTCTGTTGATTGTCATCTCGGGATTTGATTGCAGAAGCAGTGCGCGTAGCGTTGTGCGTGGTCCGCGACCGAATCGAACAGCTGTTTGATTGGTAATTGGATTGGTCAGATATTGCAATATATTAGGATGAGCGTATTCGTTGTCGCTGTTATATTCTGAACCGTTTCCTGCGTTGCGTGTCGCTAGACAATCATCCCAGTCGCCACTGGTGAAATTGACGCGTAGTTGAGGGTCTCCGTTGCCTCCCAATCCTCCTGTGGTACGGCAGCTAATTCCAGAATCAAGCTGGTTTACCTGTGCAGGATCGATTGAACAGAATAGTTTTTTCTGATCGTCTGCGTAATTGATATCTAGGATGTTTTGTTTAAAGCTGGTTCCTAGATATGTTTGGTACTGAGTAAAGCTTCCTGCAAGTGCTACACGTTCCTGACGGCAAGTATTCGTTAGATTGGTAACCGCTTCGGCATCATCCAATAGAGTTTCGTATTCAGTGAAAGCCTCTACATATGTCTCGTATGTAGGCAATGATTCATTCATTTGTGAAAACTTTACCGTTACCTGTTGCTTTAGTGCTTCAGACTGGGCCTGACTCAATGTGCCTGATTTTGCTAGATTCCAATCAGCATATAGATTTTCAAGTGTTATCAGCGCGCGGGATCGTGCAGTTTTTCTATCCCGGTATTCGCGTGCAATGTCGTTGTATTTTGGTGTTGCATTAACAAAGGCAAGGCCGGCCTGTGCCATAGGAATATTTTTTGCTTTGACATTTGATTCCAGTTGGAAATTATTTATGACACCGGTCAGTTCAAGCCGAACACCGTTTTGTTTGTATTGGTCGCCAATCGTATCGCCTACAATGTCTTGCCACTCCTTATTGCCTTCTAGTAGGCTGTTCGCGCGACTTGCAAAACCGTAATCCGGTCCAGGAATACAATGATCTAACTCCATTAGCAGATTATTCATGCTGACCACGCTGGCATTTCCACGGAAGAGTGTGATTATTTTATCAATCTCAGCTATTTCTTTTTCAGCAAAGTACATTGCTGCTTCGATTTTATTGAAGCAGGTATTGCCTGCTGGTGAATAGCAGTTCATTGATGTTGCTGGCGAAGTACCGCCTGAAATTGTAGATGCGGTAGGACGGTTTCCAATGAGTGTGTCGAGTACTGCTCCGGTTGCTGTTGGTTCTGTAGGAGTTCCTGGATTTGGCGTTGCCGTTTCTTCGGGTGCAGTTGCTGATCCTCCATTGGTTGTTGATGCTGAAGATCCTCGAGGATCTGATTGCCCGGTTCCTGATCCTGAATTTGTTCCACCGTTAATTGAACCCGAGTTGTTGCCGGTTGTAGTTCCGTCAGGATTAATGATTGTGCCGGTAGTTCCGTCAGGATCTTGAATGCCTCCATTGATAGTTCCCGCTCCTGTGCCTAACGGATTAGTCTGGGTCAATTGAGGGTCGCCGTATGGGAATGGATTGGTTCCCGTATTTTCAGGCGTGTTGGTTCGAGAAGGTTTGAGCAAGAAAACATATGCCAATACGCCCAGCAGTGCTGCGGTAATGACAATTGCGATTATTATAATGGTTGTTTTTTTGCTCATAGTGGTTGTGTTATTGTCTGCTTATTCCGTCAATCAACTGTGCATCGATGACTGCCTGGTTTGTTACTGATGGTGGTGGATTTGGCACGCGTGTATTGATTGCATAGCTGCCGTCCGGCAATACGATTTGCTGGACTTCATCGATATCGACGACTTGTCCTGGGAGGTTTAGCCAGTTGTAACCGTTGCTTGAATTAAGGTTGTCCAGCGCGCTTGCGCCACCAACCGAACCTATAGCCGGCTGACTGAATGATGATACTAGTTTCTTTAAGCCTGCGTTGGTAAGACCGGTGATAAGTGTAGTAAGCGATGCAGACAGCACTTCCTTGAATTCATCTGCTGCGGTTAGACGTTCCTGTGGAACACCCAATGCCTTATCCAGTGATGATTTGATGGTTGCGCCCGGAGTCTTTGTTTCGTATGCAGTACAGTCGCGTTCGTTTTCAGGAATTTCTACCTCGTGCGAACCTGTTATTTCAATTTGATTGGTCTGCTGATTGATTTGGAAATCAGGTACTGTGCGTGTCGACGGCCCTCCTCGCTTTACACACGTTTTGATGTTCATAAAGCCGCCGCCGCTGATCGCTTCGTTGGTTGCGTTCTGTTGGTTTTGTCCTGCCTTTTGGTTGAGCTGGTTGCTGACGTAGATCAACGATCCTATCGGATTGTTGCCGCCACTTGAAATTGCGTTCCAGCCCGCCCATCCGCCGTTTGCTGGGTTGGTGTAAAAGCTCTTATAATTAGGGCCGATTACTCGATTCAGGTCGAATTGCAATCCTTTGGTAAGGTCAAAGCCTCCGGTTGATCCAGTTTGTGCGCTATTGATAAGCTGTCGTGAAAGATCGCGGACGAAGGGATTGTTTCCACTCATTGAGTTCAATTGTCCCAATGCGGTATTCATTAGCTGCTGATCCTGGTTTTTAAAATAGGTGCTGAAATCCTGAATGAAGCTGGGTGCTCCGTTGAATCCTCCGTTTGCCCAATTTACAACGCTGTTGGTGAGTTTGGTTGTTAGTGCGCCCGCGATGCTGTAGGCAACAGTGTCTAATCCCCATTCTTTTACCTTGTTTTCAATGTCGGTTTCAGTGCTTACTACTTGCTGTGAAGTGAGCGCCGCCATAAGACCCGCAGTCGCCGAGTCGAATACAGGAAGTCCTGTTGCTGATGCAGGAGTAGGTCGCGCCACATAAGCAAACATAATTGCAACGATGAGTGTGCAAGAAATAATTTTTTTATAACTTCCTTGTGACATAGCTGTAAAAATTATATCACAGTTATTATTTCGCTAGCACTCTTCCTACATTACCAAAAGCTGTGGCTAACGTATTGAGGGCATCCTGGATGCCGATTCCATTTACGAATGCGGTCAACGGATCGTCTTCAACCGCTGCTACTCCTTGTAGAATAGTGCCCAAGCGTATAAATGCATTGGTAAGGTCAGCGTGCTGCTGAGCTACCTTTTGCGGAACAGGCTGCTCTTTGATTTGTTCTGCAAGGTTTAGATAGCGGGTTCCTAGTGCCATGGTTACATCTGGTGTCGCGATGTTTTGAGCCAGGTCTTTTACTGTCTTGAATAATTGGTCCTGGGTAGCCGTATAGTTGCTATTGAGATCGGTAAGGAATTCCGCATATGCGGCAATGTTTTGAGGCGAATTATCTCTAACCGTTAGGTCAACTACCCCGTATTCTCTGAATCCACCGACGCGACGTACAATATATTCGATGATTTTCTGCTGAAGCTCCAATGAATCGGCTTCGCTCAGCTCACCTCCCTGGCTTGCAATTGCAAGGGATGTGTAGATGTCGCGGGCTAATTTATCGGTTTCAGTCAATTCTTCGGGGGGCAAATCGCTGGCAGTTCCCTGTTCAGCGGTGATTTGAGCACGAATCGCATCAACCTGTCGTCCGTCCGGTACCCCGTTTGCGTCGGTGTCTGGATTTTTTGGATCGGTATTCCATAGTGCCTCTTCCCAATCAAACAATCCGTCGTTGTCGGTGTCGATTTCCGCTGGGTTTTCAAGATCACCTACCTTTAGCGTTGCAAATACTTGCCGTGCTTTTTGATAATCCACGAACCACTTCAGTGCCAATACCAAAAGAATCACGCCGATGATGATCCCGGCGCTGATAAGAAATTTTTTGCTGGGTAGATATTTTTTGTATTCTTGTTTCATTATCTATAGTATACCCTGTTTTGTGCACTCACGAAGGAGTGTAATCCACTGTTCTATAGAAAGATCTTCTGCCCGAACGGTCGGAGACAGTTCGATGCTGGTAAACAGTTCGTGTAGTTGCATCTGAGGAGCTAGCTCGCGCATATTTGCTTGTAGTTGTTTGCGTTTATGTGCAAAACCCGCATGGATAAGCGTGAAAAAATCCTGCTCTTCTTTTGCAGAATTAAAATGAGATCGCGAAATGTTGCTGACGGCAATGATTGCCGAGGTAACATTCGGTGGCGGCGCGAATGCGCCCGGTGGAACAGCCGCGATAATTTTTGGCGTTCCGTAAATTTTTACTGATAGCGATAGCAGGCTTTGTTTGTTGTCGCGCGCAACGATGCGGTCGGCAACTTCTTTTTGAATCAGCAATACCATATGTTGTGGCTGGTAATCACTGGTTAAAATATTGCGTATTAAAATACCTGTGATGTTATAGGGAATGTTTGCAATCACCTTGTAATTAAAACCTGTATAGGATTTTAGCGATGCAAAATCAAAATCCAAAACATCTTGGTTGAGGATTTCGAATTTTCCTTCCGTAATTTCCGTAGCATATTTTTCTTTGAGTTTTTCGGCAAGCGAATCGTCTTTTTCAATCGCAATTACCTTTCCTGCAAGTTTAAGTAATCGTTCGGTCAATACGCCTTCGCCTGGTCCGATTTCTACAACTACGTCATCTGCATGTACGTCACCTGCATCAATGATGTCAGATAGCGCTCGCGCTGAACGCAAAAAATGCTGACCCAAAGATTTTTTGGCGATGTGTTTGTCGGGATTAATGCTCTTATCGAGTGGTTTTTTTCTTAGACGCATGTTGTGTGATTTTCTTCGCAGTCTTTTTTGGAGCAGCTTTTTTCATCGGCTTTGCCAAGCATGAATCACATTTGCAGCCGATCGGTTTTATGTATTCATCGAAATAATCCTTGCCATAATCATATTTTAATTCTTCGCCTGGTTTGATGTTGCGCGCAGCGGTAATGAAAATTTGCTTACCTCGTTGTTCGGCTTCGCAGTTTGCGCGTTTGCAGGCGTGGTTGATGTAGCGTGCCAGATTGGTGCGCGTCGATCCATCGATCGTCCATTTCGAATTGATTTCAAATAGATATCGGTTTGGTTTTTCATCTGCTTCCTTTGCAGAAATAATGGTGCCAACGTATTCGATAACCACTTCTCCTTTATTGATAGGAACCTTGGTCATTAATCCTAGGCCGGTATTTGATTTGATAACTTTGAATAGATTGCTGTTCTTCATATTGCCCAATACTACACCTGATTCTTTGTTCTGTAAAAAATAATTTAAATATAACAAGAGCCCGTCCAATATTTGGCGCGGGCTCTCTTCTTTCCGGGGCAGTCTTACGATAATTCGTTTAGCTTTTCAATGATGCGATCAGTGAAAATTCCTGTGATACCAATATCTTTCTTTTCTATTCCTTTAGGAAATCCATTTTTTTCGGCGAGTTCAATGGATACTGAATCTGAAGACATGGGAATGGTCATTTTCTTTGCTTTTTCGGAGAATAGAGTAAAAATTTCGACAGTTTGCCGGCTCGTGGTTTTGCCTGGACTGCGCAATTGGCCGTCCATAATAATTACCGCGTCTTCCGGCATTCCCGAGCCGTATTTCTCCAGAATCTCTTCGACAGAGGAAAGCACTTCGATATCAATTTCTTTCTCGCGATTCAGCTGGCTTTTGTAGGTTTCCTGTTGCTTGAGGTCCAGGTGAAGCAATTTGTTCGGTGGAATCTCAAGTAATCTGGCTATGATAATAGCCTGATACATGGCTTTCACCATCTGGTGATCTTCAATAAGAATTATTTTTTTCATGCTGTATATTTTTCAGCATTATAAAATAATATTATATTTATGTCAAATATTACCAATCCAGGTATACGGTTTTTTCTTCGCTACCTCCTAGTCCGCTTTCGTCCTCTGCTGCATCGATCAATTCCGGCGGAATGTCATTGATGAATTCTGACGGCTGTTTCCATTCAACCTGTCCGTAGGTTCGACGTGTATATGCGTATGACAAGATCAATCGCTCTTCGGCGCGAGTCACTGCTACATAAAACAGGCGTCGTTCTTCCTCGCGCTCTTCTTTGGTGTCGGTGTCGTCTGCCAATGGAAACAATCCTTGTTCCAGTCCTGCGACGAACACGGTATTGAATTCCAATCCTTTCGATGCATGCACGGTCATCAATCGCACACCTTCTTTTTTCTTTTCCAGATTATCCTGATCGCTCATGAGCGCTGTTTCATCCAAAAACTTTTGCATTCCCTCTTCGCCAATATAGTCTTCGTAGCGTGTCGCGTAGGAAACCAATTCCTTGAGGTTGAATGCGCGTTCGATGTCATCGCTTCCCCCTTGCTCGTATTGCTTCAACAGTCCAGATTCGTTCAATACAAATTGCATCACCTCGGCAACCGTTTTTGTTTTTGACTGCTCGCGGATGCGCAGGATCAAATTTTTGAATTTGAGATAATTTTCTTTTGCAGATCCTGACAATGTTCCCTCTTGGCCTGCTGCGATTTTTGCAAGAGCTACTTTGCCGATGCCGCGCTTGGGTTCGTTGATGATGCGTTTCAAATCCGCCAAGCTTTCAGGGTTCCATGCAAGCTTGATGTACGACAGTGCATCTTTGATTTCCTTTCGATCAAAGAACCGCGTTCCTAGAACTTGGTATGGAATATGTTCGCGCAAGAATGCTTCTTCGAGCGCGCGCGACTGAAAATTGGTTCTGCACAATACTGCAATGTCCGAAGGATCAGTTCCTTGTCGCATGAAATCGTGTGACATGCGCGCGATGGTTGCCGCTTCTTCACTTTCGTTTACAGCTACGAACATTTGGATTTTTTCTCCTCCTGATTTTGTTGCGGACAATGTCTTTGGAATGCGCGCGGTATTTTTTTTGATCACGGCATCAGCCGCGTCCAATACGTTTTTTGTAGAGCGGTAATTTTTGCTGAGGATCACTTGCTGTGCTCCCGGGAAATCTCGCTCGAAATTCAAAATGTTTTTCAGGTTCGCTCCGCGCCAGCTATAAATATTTTGATCGCTGTCGCCCACGACGCAGATATTATTTTTTTCATCGCATAACAGACTTGCGATTTCATACTGCACCTGGTTGGTGTCCTGGTACTCGTCGATGTGTACATACTTCCATAGTGCGCGGTATTTGTCGCGCACTGCCAGATTGGTATCCAACAAGTTTCGTGTTTCAAGAAGCAGGTCATCAAAATCAAAGCAGTGTCCTTTTCGCTTTAGCGCTTCGTACTTGTTCCATACTGGTAACGCGACATCAGCAAGCGGGCTGCTGTGTTCGTTGAAATATGCTTCGGGATTATAACCGTCATTTTTTGCACGCGAGATTAGATTGTAAATGGTTTTTGGATCGTAGTCTTTGATACTGTATCCTTCGGCTACCATGGCTTCCTTGATCAATTTCAGTGCATCATCTGAATCTAAGATCGTAAAATATTTCGGATAGCCAAAGTGATGGGCTTCGTTGCGCAGGATGTGCACGCCTAGTGCGTGAAACGTTCTGATGAATGGTTCGCTGTCATAACTGTTGTCGTGTAACGTACGTACGCGTTCGCGCATTTCGGCTGCGGCCTTGTTGGTAAAGGTGATCGCCAGGATGTTATCGGGTGAAACGCCTTGTTTGATGAGATGGTAGATGCGGTGGGTGAGGGTTTTGGTTTTGCCGGTTCCTGCTCCCGCTACGATCAAGAGCGGTCCCTCGGTTTGCAGTACTGCGTTTTTCTGTTCTTCATTCAGTGCGTCGAGATAGTTCATAGCAGATACTGTAGCATATCGATATAAAAAATTGACAAGCCGTTTTTTGCGGGTAGTGTAAAAGAAAAAGCAAATAGTTATGGACGATAAAAAATATTCTCAAACTCAGGCCGGTTGGTTCATATCAGGTCTCGTACTGTTATGTGCCATGTTTCTTTTGGCTTTCTGTGTAGATTACTGGTTCTTTTCCCTGTCGGTTCCAACTTTTACCTGTTTTTGGATTTGGTTCGTTAGGCGGATTACCAGGCAGGTGTAGTAAAAATCCCGCATCTATTATTGTGATAGTGCGGGGTTTTTAATTTATTCCTGTTTGAAACCTTGTGCGATTTCCTGAACTGATTCGTTTGCGATATCGCTGAAGTTTGGAATGTTAGCGTCAAAGAATGCCATCAATGTGTCAGGTTCAGGATTGGTGCCTAATAGTTCAAGATACGCATCCTGTGCAGATTCCGGAAGCGCATCGGTTGCCTTTGTTATGATCTCGTCCATGGCGAGCGCTCCGATGCGGTCGATGATTTCAGCGCCGTCTTCTGGGGATAGCCCGTCAAGTCCCAGTGTCATTAAAATGTCATTGATAATAGTGTCGTCCATATGGTTAATATCCTATGCTCTGCTGCTGCAGTTGCAATTCTTTTAATTTGAGCGCTCGCAGGTATTCTTCGACTGTTCCGACTGGTTTCATTTCAAGCATAACCGATAATTCATTCATGCGGGTCCATGCTCCTTGGAATGACGGGCTGGTGCTAGTTAGTGGTTGTTCCAAGAACGCTTTTGCATCGGTTCCGCGCAACTGGTTCCATAGCGGATTGGTTTCCACCGAGCCGAAGCCGTTTGGAGATCCAAACTGCATGCGTACGAATGTGTCTACTCGTTTGTCGACCAATTGAGTCGTCGTGATTTCATTTGATCCCAATGTCGTTTCGGGATTTGCTGTTGTTTCAATGGTCTCAGCGGTGTTTGGAATCATCGTATCATTTGAGACGACAGCATCATCTGGTAGTACGTTGTTATTTTCATCGAGCAGTGTGATATCTGCGTCAGAGCTATCGGGAATCATGTCCGGGTTCTCGGCGTTCTCTGTTGTGGCATTGTCAGGTTGCTTGATCGCTGATCGCGTTTCCTTTTCATGGAATACTTCATGCGTGTCTACGGTTCCCTGTTCCGATCCGGTTGTTAGGGTGCGGGTTTCTACGAACTGTCCATTGCTGTATTCATGCATTACGGGTTGCCCGTTTTCAATTGCAAGTTCGTATGCGGTATTGTTGAAGTCTGAAATGCGTACGTCTCCGTTGTCTGAAATGTATCCGAAGTCGCGCAGGATTTTTACCATATCTGCCGTTGTCGGGTTGTCGTGTACCCCGAGCGCATCGGCGAGTTTTGGATCATGTTCAATTTGGCGTTCAACGATTTTCCAAATGCTATCCCCCGGCTTTGCAACGGCATCAGGCGAAACCGCGGTAAAGGCATGCTGTTCGATTGTATTTGGCATGACTGACGATTGTTCTATTGCCACGTCCCGCTCCTCTAGGAATACATTGGTTGAATCTGCTGTAGCTGTGCTGTCCGGCGAAGCCGTTTCAGGAATTATTGATGAGGGCTTCACTGAAGGAACATCCAAATTATGAATCAGATTTCCTGTTCCAATCCCTGCCCCTGCGGTTGCCGTCATGACCAGGCCTGTTTTGACAGTTTTTGAAAAGTTTTCCATTTGCTCATATCCTTCTTTTCTTTGCTGGTATTCTGCCGGGCTCATTTCTCCTGACAGATATTTCTTTTTTAAATCCTCAAGCATCGTTTCATATTTTCCTCCTGCTCCTGTTTTCCAAACTTTCTCAAGAATTTTTGATGTCGCTGTTCCCGCTCCTGTACCCACGGCAAAGCGCGCAAGCCGTGCGGCCACGGTCGCTGCTACGCTGCCTCCCCCAGTGAATACGCCGATCGCGCTACCGACGCCGATGCTGAATGCGAGACTGATCGCTTTCTTGTGTTTTGGTTTTAGGTTGGTATACCATTCAAAATTCTTTTTGAATGCCTCTAGTTTTTTTGAATGGAATGCCTGTTCGCGCGCGCTCTTTAAAATCGCCGATTCCTGTTCCAGAAAATCCAGTTGTTTGGTGAACTGACGATAGCGCCCCATGATTGCCGCGGCTTCTTCGGGCGATTTTCCTTTTGCTGTCAGACGATCGAACTTTGCCTGATCAAAACTATTTTTCAATGCGTCGTATTGGTCTTTGGCAGCTTTTGCTTCGGGGTTCAAAAATATCTTTGCGTCTTTTTTCAAGATTCCTGCCGCGTGTCCAAAGTTCAGTATTCCTCGTGCAAGTGAACTGTGCTCTCTGAAACTGTCTGCGTATAATTTCAGATACTTTTCGCGTGCTTCAATAATTTCTTCAACCGGAGTTTTTTCTTTTTTTGTTTCGGGTGGAGCAATTGTTTCAGAAACCGCGACGATATTTTCTGCGGGTTCTTCGGGAGTAATTTCAGGTACATCAACTGCTACAGATGCGGCTGGCGTTTCAGTCGGGTTCTTGATCATATTTTCAACCATCGCAATTTCTTCTTCAGTGCGCTTTGTTGTCATGTTCTTTGCTTTTGCGGCCGCTTCGCGCATGAGGTGCAATTCTCGTAGCCATTGCTGTTTTTCTGGAGTAAAGCGTTCCAATATGCCCTGGGTTTCAGTAATTTCACTTTGAGTTTTTTGCACCATGTCTTGCAGTTCTGCATTCTCAGGATCTTTTTCAGAAAGATTCTGCAGCTTTCCAAGATTGTCTTCAATTTTTCCTAATCCTTGCTGCATGACGTTCGTGCGTCCCAATTTGAATGCGCGTTCGATCTGTGCTGTTCCCTCGTTAAGCTGTCCTTTTATAATGAACAATTCCAGGTCTTCAGGTTTTTGTATTTTCTTGAATTCATTTACGGGAATACGCAATGTTTCATTGGTGTCTTTGTTGGTCAGCAACAGGTCCAGTGCATCACCTTTCTTTTCAAAGTGATTGACCGAATATTGAGGGGCAGTGAGGATGACCTGACCTTTATGTACTTCCTGCTGAGTTCCCGGAATAATCGCAGAATCCAGATGTATCGTGTAGTCCATTGCTGTTTCTTCGCCCGGGATTGCCGGCTTTGGAGTTTCCTGGTGATTGCGCAGGTCTATGGGAGTCAATTCATTAGGATGCTTTTCCATTGCTTTAGTATACAGCATCCATCATATTTTCTACCCATTCGCACTATATATGGTATGTATTACCATCTTAATTTATTGACAATATATATATAAGATGGTACGATGCAAAAAACGTTTTAATCAAGAATTATGGAAAACAAACAATCAGTAAGAAATCGCGCTAAACGCGAAGGCCTTCTCTGGATGCGCATTATTGTCGTATCTGTATTTGTATTTATCGGGCTCTCTGCATTCATGCCCAAACACTCTCCCGATTCTTTAGTCGTACATATTGTGGACGAAAAGAATAGCACTAGCGACAACGCTGCTACCGCCGATGACCATTCCGCAGAATTACAATTTTCCATCATGCTTCATTGCAATGGTGTTGCTGTGTTTAACCAACAGCAATATGACCAGCTGATACATGACGGAAAGATCCCCTGTGAAATCGTAAAGGTTCAAAAAAAGGTTGAGAAAAAACCTGTTGTTGTAAAAACAAACAAGCAAAAGAAAAAAAGCAAAAAACAACAGCAGAAAAAAGACAGCCAGCTGAGCAAAAGAGAACAAGAAATTTCAGATATCAAATTGGAATTTGTTGTTAAAATCGATCCTACATTGCCCGAGGGGCAGACACGGATCGTGCAAACGATGGACACATTGTTCATGTGGTCTGACCGCTGTAACGAGGACTATACGGTATATCGTATAAAGGAATTGATTTGGCATCGCAGGGAAAAAGAGAAAACGGATTCCAGATATGAGTATGATTCAGGGACTACGTACTACGAGTACTACCATGCATATACCTATGCGGTTGAGAGAAAGCATCAGCATTTGCAAGAGCAAATGATGCTGCAGCAAGATACTCTTCCTATTCCCGGATCAGATTCATTGCAGTTCAAGAATCCCGGAGATTCGCTGCGGTTCATGAACAAAGAAAAAGTTTTTTTGGAAAAAACTTTTTCGATACAGAGGGGTTCTTTGTTGCATGGCACCTAATTCATTTTCTTGTGTTTACAATTGATTTCTTTTTCTTAAAATTCTAAAAATAAATATTGTCTAGTACCCAAGTCACGCTTCAGTTGTGGCTTTTTAAGTGTCTAATTTTTAGAACTTGTTCTGGGTTAGCTCCAAAATGTGGTTTTTATATTTTTGGCTGCCGTCGGGATTGGTTTCATTGGGAATCGGTTTCTGCAGTATGACGGTATTGCCATGGCGTATGATTTTGTCTTCTGGCGCAACCGTAAAATAGTTATCATGCAGGACTTTGATCAACTGTTGGTTCGTTTCGGAGGCTTTTTTAGCTTGTGGGGTTGAGGGTGCATCTAAAGATTCCGCCCCGGTTGGAGCTGTGCTGTTTTCCATGGATTTCTTGATATAGGCGTTCAATTCGCTTATGGTAGAAGGGGTTTCCATAGCTTGGATTATACCTTATTTTGCTTCCACATCCTTTTCCACACGGGGTATGGTCAGCCCGTCTCACCCATGATAGAGTGGTTTTTGTGGCAAAGCCCACTCTTTCAGAAACTGTTGACATTTTCCTACCTCGTTGTGTCCTATATTGTTGAAATATAAGGCGCAGACTGAACGATTGAACACTGGTAAAGCAGTATAGCTGCATTTTCATTGGCTTATAATACTCCCTACTGATGATTCCAAAGGCTCGTTATGCAGGCCTTGGATGACATATAATTCCTCAAAAAAGCGTTCGGCCTTGCTCGTACTGCCTTTTTTGGCGTCTCCACTATTGCCGTTAATGGCAGATAACAGCATAGGTGGACCTGCATCCGGCGAGCAGTTCGCCCTCCCCCTTTCAAACGAGAATTCGCAAACTATGGCATTGTTGTCTCCTGATTCAGGTCCTATGACTGTTATGGGAAAAGGAGGTCCTGCCGATATTGATCTTGTTATTATTGAAGATACTGCGCTTCAGGGCACAACAGGTCCTATTGGTACTATTATGAACTTGTCGGATGTTCCCCGAAACGGCAAGAATATTACCAAATATGTTACTCGTCCAGGCGATACTGTAACGCAGGTTGCGCAGCTGTTTAATGTTTCAAAAAATACCATCAAATGGCAGAACGATTTGGATGACGAAGAAATCCTAAAGGCGGGAGAAATCCTAGAAATCTTGCCGGTAAATGGAATTCAATATTCGGTAAAGAAAGACGATACGATTGATTCTATTGCAAAGCAATATAAGATCAGTGCTGACAAAATAACTGATATCAATAATCTCGTTCCTGATGCTGCCGTCGCCATTGGTACCAAACTGATCCTTCCAGGAGCCACGCTTTCTACAGCAGCTACAGCAAAGGATTCATCAAAGACTACTATTAAAAAAGGCGCAGGATCTACTACTGCAAGCGCGCGCGGAGGACGAACCATGACCGCTGAAGAAATGGGCAGCTATGTATGGCCGCTTGCCGGAGGTATTGTGACTCAGGGATACGGATCAACCAGCTTTGCAACGACCAGCGGATATTACAAAAAAGATTTTCATGGCGGTATCGACATTGGTACGCCGGTTGGTACTAAAATTTATGCTACAAAATCAGGTGTA
>CAYRNU010000012.1:0-12637 GCA_964425795.1 uncultured Candidatus Saccharibacteria bacterium
CAGGACGCTTCCGGTGAAATCAATGTAGAAGTGAGAAATGGCAGCAGTATTGCAGGACGTGCGGGAATCGTGGGGGATGAGATAGATGCGCTTTCAGGATACGCCGTATCAACGACTACCAATGCAAAAGATAAAAAATATGCACAGACAATCATAGTAAATATTGGCGGCAAAGACGTTGCTGCTCTTGAAAGCAAGTTTAATACGACTGCAATTACGGCCATGCCGGTAGGAGAACGTGCATCACAGGCTGATGTGGTTGTAATCTTGGGAAATAAATAATATACGCTGATTTTTGATATATGACTGGTATGGACTACGAAGCTCGTTCGATTGCATTACATAAAAAAAAGCGCGGCAAGATTGCTCTCGCTCCAACATTTCCCGCGCGTACCAGGAAGGATCTGTCGGTCGCTTATACTCCTGGAGTCGCTGGCGTTTCAAAATTGCTTCATAGTAATCCTGACGCTGCATATACGCACAGCATCAAGGGAAATACCGTTGCTGTAGTCAGCGACGGATCGGCGGTGTTGGGGCTTGGAAATATTGGACCGCTCGGCGCGCTTCCTGTTATGGAAGGCAAGGCGCTGTTGTTTAAAAAATTCGGTGGCGTTGATGCGTTTCCTATCGTACTTGCAACTCAGGATGTCGAGGAAATAATCGCTACGGTAAAAAATATCGCGCCTACTTTTGGCGGAATCAATCTTGAGGACATTTCAGCGCCGCGCTGTTTTGAAATCGAGGCTCGCTTGAAGGCTGAACTGAACATTCCTGTATTTCATGATGATCAGCATGGAACTGCAATCGTAGTATTGGCAGGATTGATCAATGCATTAAAAGTTGTCAAAAAAAATAGGCATGAAGCGCGGATTGTTATGAATGGCGCAGGCGCTGCAGCGCAAGCGATCTTTCATTTACTAATTCAGGCAGGATTTGATGCGTCACGCGTCATAATGCTCGATACGAAGGGAATTCTGGAAAAGAACCGGATTGGCCTTGACCAGTACAAGCAGCACATTGCTGATATTTCAAATATCGAAGGCAGGAGCGGAGGATTGAATGTTGCCCTTGTCGGCGCTGATGTATTTATTGGTGTCTCCATTGGCAATGTTCTTACGCCTGAATTAGTCGGATTGATGTCATCGGATTCTATCGTATTTGCGATGGCAAATCCTACTCCCGAGATTTCCTATGATGATGCACAGCGGGCTAACATTGCTGTATTTGGAACTGGACGATCCGATTATCCAAATCAAATCAATAATGTTTTAGTATTTCCAGGATTGTTCCGCGGAGTATTGGATGCCCGCGTCAATGAAATTACTGATGCAATGAAAATAGCCGCCGGGGAAGCCATTGCTCGTTTAGTGCCCGACAATAAGCTATCGGCGCACAATATAATTCCAAAACCATTTAATAAGCGTGTCGCAAAAGCGGTTGCTCATGCTGTAATGCAGGCTGCAGGGAAATAGGATTGCGTCTAACGCTGGCGCATTGGTATACTGCAGATATGAAACACGTTGCACGATTTCTTGGAGTTGCTCTTTTGGTTGGGTGCGGTCTAGTACCGGGGTTTGTAATTGCCGCTGAAGAATCTACGGCAACTCAGGAAGATTTGTTGTCGATAACTGAACGTGCCGAGGCGACGCTTTCGGGAAATATTCCGCAGGGAGTAAAGGATTTTTTTAATCGTAATTTTGCTGCAGTCGAGCGCTTTCGTCTGAAGCAATTTGCTATAGCAACTGCAAAGCGTGACGAGCTCGCTGCAACCATCCAGCTTTCAAATGAATCATCTGCTAGTGCAACTGATGAAAACCGCGACGATGTCTTGGAGGGCGAGTCGACCAGCTTGTACGATAATATGGGTGAACGCTTGCCAAGCGATGCTCCTACTCAGACGATGATCAAATACTACGCGTATAAATATTATGCGATGTTTGTCGGATCTCCCATCGTTTTTTATCTGGTAGGTTCATTTATTATTGTGTATCTCATTGGGATGCTCTTTAACCGCGCCCGAAGACGCGGCGGGGAATAGTCTATGGTCAATCATCGTCGCATTGTTTCGCTCAGTTTGTATATAGTATGTTTCCTTATCGCATTGCTCTTGCCGTGGTGGCTTGCATTGCCTCTCGTTATTATTCCATTGCCGTTCATGCGTTGGTATTGGGTCGGTATTATTCCTGGAATTATTTTTGATATTCTCTACGGATCTCCGATTGCCCATGTTCCATTTCATACCTTGCGGTATACGCTGATTATGGCTGCTGCCGTTTTGCTAACTTCGTTGCTTAAAAAGGTCCTCCGGCTATAATACAGTGCATGTCACTGATGCGCCGATTATTTAAACGGAAAAGACAGCGATCCGTCGAAGTCCATGAGATTTTCATGGATGTGCAGAATATTCCCGGTTTCAATACGCAGCAGTTTGAAGGGGTGCTTGAACAGCCTATCAAAAAAAGAACATTTGTTATTTTGGCTATTCTGGTTGGAATCGTCTTTGCTCTGTTTACTGCCCAGCTGGTAGTTGTTCAAATTAAAGACGGTAAAGATTTTTTCTCCATTAGTGAAAATAATCGATTGGATGCGATCCCTATTTTTTCTGAACGTGGCGTTATATTTGATCGCACCGGAATTGAGCTGGCATGGAATGTACCATCGCCAAAGGACGAGCCGTTTTTCCATCGTGCATATTATGCGAACCCCGGATTTGCGCATATCTTGGGGTATGTTGAATACCCTAAAAAAGACGCCAAAGGTATTTTTTGGCGCACTGAGCTTTCGGGAAAAGCAGGGGTTGAAAAATTATGGAACAGTACGCTGCTGGGAAAGAACGGTGCAAAATTGGTAGAGACCAATGCGATGAACGAACAGCAGTCTGAAAATATGATCATTGCTCCGATACCTGGTGAAAATATAACGCTTACGATTGATGCTAACGTACAGACCGCGTTGTATGCCGGCATTTTGGATATGGCAACGAATTATGGATTTGAAGGAGGGGCGGGCATTATCATGAACGTAGACAATGGCGAGATTCTCGCATTGACGAGTTATCCCGAATTCAATCCGTCGATTCTTTCCGAGGGAGCTGAAGCCGATACAATCAAAAGCTATTTTACTAGCTCTACGAAACCATTTTTGAACCGTGCGCTTGGGGGGTTGTATACGCCGGGTTCTATTTTAAAGCCGTATCTTGCATTAGGCGCGCTCCAGGAAGGATTGGTTACGCCGCAGACCACGATCAACAGTATCGGACGCATTACGGTGCCAAACCCCTATAATCCTGATGCACCGACGTATTTTCGCGATTGGCGTCCGGAAGGACATGGTGCTACTAATTTGAATCACGCAATTGCTGATTCGGTGAACACGTATTTTTATGCAATCGGTGGAGGATATCAAGGGCAGCCGGGATTGGGTATTACAAAAATTGATAAGTATATCAATATGTTTGATATCGGTTCAAAGACAGGTATTGATCTAGAAGGAGAAGTATTCGGATTGGTACCAAGCCCTGAATGGAAAAAGAAAATGTTCAAAGACGGCGTTTGGCGTTTGGGAGATACGTACAACACGTCGATCGGACAATATGGTTTTCAGGTGACTCCTATCCAGATGGTCCGATCAGTTGCCGCGCTTGCAAACGACGGGAAATTAGTGACGCCTCATGTTGTTTCTGATCCAGAAAATGAACACAGCGAACAGATCACGGGTATTGATTTGCAGCATTTTGCTGCGGTACGAACCGCAATGCGAACTACCGTAACCGAAGGAACTGCTGCACGCATCAATGTTCCGTACGTGACTGCCGCGGCAAAGACCGGTACGGCGCAGGTGGGTCGCAATAATGAGTTTGAAAACTCGTGGATTACAGGATTCTTTCCGTACGAAAATCCGCAATACGCGTTCGTTGTCGTTATGGAAAAGGGCCCCGATACCAACCAGACAGGAGCCTCGTATGTGATGCAGCAGGTTTTTGCAAAAATGCACGCAGACGGACTGCCGTATTTCAACGACGTTCCGCCGGTCATTCGTTAGTCGTTGACAGTCAATCGTTCAGAGAGTATCTTCAATAAAAAAGTATTCTATGAAGAAAGACAACCTGTTGTTGGATTTTGACGGTTTGAAATTCGACACTCTACTGCAGCACGTTTCGTACGTAAACAAGCATTACGGAGTGGAGTCAGTTCCTTCCGATTATCTTAACAACCCTCCTATACATGAAGTGATCAACAAATATTATCCCAGCGATAAGCACGTTGACGGCGAGTTTGTGTGGAAGGATTTGGCTGATAATTTTCTTACCTCAATCGAGTGGCACAAGGATGTCCAGCCGCTCCCTGACATGCCCGAGGTTATAAAAGAATTATCAAAAAAGTATCGGTTGATTACCGTTACTGCTCGGCATACGGGAGGAGTTGATGTGATTCAGCATTTACTGAACCAGCATGCTCCAGATTGTGTTTCTCAGATCCATTGTGTTCATGAGCCTCAAGGCAATGGCAGCTTTAAAAAAGTTACCAAAAGGGAGTTCATTGAAAGCCTTCGAGGGAACCATGTTGCATTCTTTGATGATGCTCCAAAGGAAATTGAACGAGTGCACGACCTTGTGCCGTCGTATCTGTTTGATCCCGCAGGATTACATGATCATCGAGTCGACATCAAACTTCGGGTCCGCAGCTGGAGGGAAATAGGGAATTTATTGTTATAGTGAATGGTTGTTATGAGTTAAAAAGCATTGCCAGTGACGGTAATGCTTTTTTTGATAAAAAACCGCTTTGGAGCTATACTGGCTCCATGGAAAGCGAATACCTAACAGCAGAAAAGAAAGTAGCGTTGGAAGCCGAGCTTGTCGAGCTAAAATCAACTAAACGCCAGGAAATTATTGATCGTGTCAGTCATGCAAAATCACTGGGCGATTTGTCTGAAAACGCCGAATATCATCAGGCGCGTGATGACCAGCGCAAGAACGAAGAGCGTATTCAGCATATTGAAACAATCTTAAAATCTGCAATCGTTATCGAAAAAAGCGATAGCGGTGTTATTGAATTGTCTTCATGCGTGACTGTGCAGCGAGAATCCGCTGATCCTCAGGAATTCTGTCTGGTTGGCGTTGAAGAAGCGGACATGGCGACAGGCAAGTTGTCATTCAAATCACCGCTAGGCGAAGCGTTGTTTGGAAAGAAAAAAGGAGATGTTGTTGCGATTAGTACCCCAAAGGGAGAAGTGCGTTACACTATTATAGATATCAAATAATATGGCATCGCTCGACGAAGTGCGCGCAGTGCGCGAAGAAAAATTGGAATTATTGAAGAATGCGGGCATGAACCCGTATCCTTCGCGTGTGTCGAACTCACACACGCTTGTGCAGGTGCGCCAACAATTTGCAACACTTGAAAAAGACGCGACAGAAATCTCAATTGTCGGACGCGTCATGGGAATCCGCGGTCAGGGCGCAATTCTATTTGTGCCGTTATATGACGGAACTGAACGCTTTCAGGTGGTCGTCAAAAAAGATGACATGGAACCTGCACTCTTTGAATTGTTTGGACAGGTCGTTGAAGCTGGAGACTTTGTGCAATTTACGGGAACCGTATTTACCACGCAGCGCGGTGAACAAAGCTTGCTTGCTAAAACATGGATGATGGCTACAAAGGCGTTGTTGCCGTTGCCATCAGAATACTATGGCGTTGAAGATCCTGATGAACGCTTCCGCAAGCGATACTTGGATGTATTGCTGAATCCAGAAATCAAAACGATGTTTGAACAAAAAGCAAAGTTCTGGGAAGTGACGCGCAATTTTATGAAAGAAAAGGGGTTTACTGATGTTGAGACTCCGACATTGGAAGTTACCACAGGAGGCGCTGAAGCAAATCCATTTAAAACGCATCACAAAGATTTTGATATCGATGTGTTTATGCGCATTTCGGTAGGCGAATTGTGGCAAAAGCGATTGATGGCGGCAGGATTCCCAAAGACATTTGAAATCGGACGCGTGTACAGAAACGAAGGAACCAGCCCCGAGCATTTGCAGGAATTCACCAACATGGAATTTTACTGGGCCTACGCAAACTATGAAGACGGGATGCAATTGGTAGAAGAGTTGTACAAGAAAATTGCGACAGAGGTTTTTGGAAAAACCCAATTTGAAACCCGCGGTCACAGTTTTGATCTAGCGGGGGAATGGCCGCGCATCGATTACGCTGATGAAGTGAAGCGCGTAACTGGTATTGATGTATTTGAATCAACCGATGCCGAGATGAAAGCAAAATTGGAAGAGTTGGGCGTAACCTACACGGGGGACAATCGTGAGCGTCTGATGGATACGTTATGGAAATATTGTCGCAAGCAGATTGCAGGTCCTGCGTTCCTAGTGCATCATCCGGTATTGGTGTCACCGCTATCAAAAGTATTGGAATCAGATCCCCGCAAGACTGAACGCTTCCAGCCACTCCTTGCTGGATCTGAAGTCGGAAACGGATTTTCAGAATTGAACGATCCAATCGACCAGCGCAAGCGTTTTGAATTGCAGCAGCAATTGATAGAACGAGGGGATGACGAAGCCATGATGCCCGAATGGGAATTTGTCGAGATGCTGGAATATGGTATGCCGCCAACCTGTGGATTTGGATTTGGAGAGCGATTGTTTGCCTTCCTGGTGGACAAGCCAATCCGCGAAACGCAGCTGTTCCCGCTGATGCGACCAAAGAATCAGGAATAAAACCACTGAAAGGTGGTTTTATTGTAAATTGACAAATAGCATATAATATGCTATTATACAAACATAACTTCTTTGTAAAACTAAATATAGAAACTATGAAAAAATTGATCTTATTCCTGTCGTTTTTGGTTTTGATTTGCTTTTCAAAATTAAATGCACAAACAATGTCTCTTAGGGCAGAAATAACACCCGATTCTACCCTTAATAGTTGGCAGACGTTAGAGGTTTATAATAAAACCATGCTAGCTCTTATCAATGGTGAGCCTGCTGATAAATTGATTGAGGATGATAAAGGAGGAGCATTGCTCTTTTTTAAGGGTTGTACAGCAAGTCTTGATAAGGAAAGTTTCAATACTTATTGTGTATTAAGGAAAAAATGGAATGAGCAAAATTGTGTAAAAAACTACAATTATTATTCCAGCAACAGTACTCAGGAACGTTGGTAAAAAAATTATTTAATCATTATTTAAAGCCGTTGTATAAAATACAGCGGTTTTTTTGTTTATCCACACAAACCCAATTTGTGGAGCAGGGTGGGATGGAGTACTATTGTAGTGGGATGAGGTGGTATAAAAAACTTCACCCCGAAATCTGCCATGCTGATCGGCGAACACCAACACACCCTTGATCCAAAGAAGCGTTTGTCGCTTCCGTCAAAGTTCCGCAAGGAGCTGGGCAAGGCCGTGGTGATTACCCGAGGACTGGATCAATGTCTGTTTGTCTATTCTGTGAAGGAATGGAAAAGCTTTACTGAAAAGCTTGCTACGCTTTCTATGGGACAGGCTGATTCGCGCGCATTCAACCGCTTTTTGTTGGGCGGCGCAGTTGAAACTGACATCGATTCAAATGGACGCATTTTGATTCCTGATTTTCTCAAGGATTTTGCCGGATTGGACACTAAGGTAGTGATTACCGGAATGCACAATCGCATCGAAATCTGGGACGACAAGAAGTGGAAAAAATACACCAGTACCGTTGAAGGCAAAGCCGATACGTTGGCCGAGAAATTGGGCGACATCGGCATGATCTAATTTTAGGGCGTATGGAGACAACACATACCAATTCAAATACCATGCGCATTAGCAAAGTTATGCCTGCCAGCGATACGTCCAGCATCCATGCATCAGTTCTTTTACATGAAGTTCTAGAATCTTTACATATTACGCCTAACGGCACCTACGTTGATGGCACTATCAACGGCGGGGGACATGCTTCGGAAATCGCGAAGCAGTTGTCATCAGCAGGAACATTGGTCGGTATCGACGAAGATACTACCGGTCTTGCCGTATCGCGACAGCGATTGGCTGAAGTAAAACCGACCATTCATTTGGTGCAGGGAAACTTCCGCGCGATGAATGAACATCTAAAGTCATTGGATTTGCCAAACGCAAACGGCATTCTGCTTGACCTGGGATGGAGTTCAAACCAGTTTGAAAATCCCGCACGCGGATTTTCATTCCGTCACGAAGGGCCGTTGTTGATGACATTGAAATCCGATGTCACCGAAAATGATCTGACTGCATACGATGTGGTAAATACCTGGCAGGAAGAAACATTGGCGGACATCATTTATCTGTATGGCGAAGAACGCAAGTCACGACGCATTGCAAAAGCAATCGTCGATGCACGTCGCATTGCCGAGATCACGACTACGATCCAGCTTGCCGATATTGTCGAAGCGGCGGTAGGCAAAAGCAAACGCTTTGGCTATCATCCAGCAACGCAGACATTCCAAGCGCTACGCATTGTCGTAAACGATGAATTGACTGCATTGAAGGATGGCATCGACCAATCAATGGCATCGCTTGCTCCAGGTGGACGACTTGTCATCATCAGCTTCCATAGTTTGGAAGACCGAATCGTCAAAGACGCATTTCGCGCAGCCGAAGACAGGGGAGAAGGAAAACGCATCACGAAAAAGCCCGTAACGGCAACGCAAGCAGAACTTCGCAGCAATCCGCGGTCACGCTCCGCAAAAATGAGAGTATTTGAAAAAAACGCATAAATCAAAAAATATGACTACAGCAACACTTACATTTCCATATCGATTCATCATGCGCAACGAGCGATCGCTTGTAGTGTTTTTGGCGGTGCTCTCGATCATTTCCGTCGGGATGTATATTTATGGCGTTATCGGAACCACGATTGAAGTAACTGAGCGACGAATATTGGAAAACGAAATCCGTTTGGCAAATACCCGTATCTCTGAATTGGAGATCGCGTATTTCAATACTATTTCTGATATCACCATCGAGCACGCGCGTGAATTGGGATTCCGCGAGGCTGAGACTTTTGAATTTGCATACGCTACTACCGGATCTGAATTTGCTTTGGTACGATAAGAAGCAGTATGGCGGCAAAACGTGACGACAATGGGGGACGAATACGAATCATTTCGTTTCTTTTTTTGTTTCTCGGATTTGTGTTCGTTGCCAAACTGTTTTCAATGCAGGTAATCAATGGCAATCGTTTCAGGCAAAGCGCTGAAGAAAAGTATGTAGTCTCATCTGACGACGTATTGGAACGTGGTTCAATATTTTTCAAGAAAAAAGACGGCGAATTGGTTTCCGCTGCGACTATTCGTACTGGATACAAGGTCATTATCAATCCGACATTGATTGCAAGTCCTCAGGAACTCTATGTAAAGCTTAAACCCATCATTCCTGAATTAGAAGAGGGAAAATTTATAGAGCAGGCCAGCAAGAAAAAAGATGTTTCTGAGGAAATCGCGCATCAGCTCAATAAGGAAACATCAGCTGCGCTGATAGCGCTAAAAGAGCCAGGAGTTAGCGTTGTTCGTGAGAATTGGAGATTCTATCCGGCAACTACCGCAGCGTCTCAGGTGGTGGGTTTTATGGGATATGACGGCGATAGATATCTGGGGCGCTACGGACTTGAGCGTCAATATGATGAAATCCTTTCTCGCGATCACAAGGGGTTGTATGTGAACTTCTTTGCTCAGGTATTTTCTGATGTCAGCAAGCTGGTTTCAACCGATGAACGCAGTGGAGACTTGATCACTACCATCGAGCCCTCAGTACAAGTATTTCTGGAAGATCGCATGGCTGATATCCAGGAAAAATGGAATCCGGAGTCAGGGGGCGCAATCATCATGAATCCAAAGACAGGAGCTATCTATGCGATGGGAGCCTATCCGAATTTTGATCCAAATAATTATGGAGATTATCCAGTAGGAGCGCTCAAAAATCCGCTGACTGAAAACGTGTATGAGATGGGTTCGATCATCAAGCCGCTGATCGTTGCTGCAGGACTAGATGTCGGCGTTATAACGGCACAAACGAGCTATTATGATGCGGGATATGTTGTGGTGGGTGATCATACCATCAGGAACTTTGACAAGAAGGGCCGCGGACAGGTGACGATGCAAGACGTATTGAATCAGTCATTGAATACGGGTATGGTATTAATCTCGCAAAAAATGACCAAAGACCAAATGCGCAGCTACATCAACGGATATAAATTGGGCGAGAAAACTGGCATCGATCTGCCAAGCGAAGCGACAGGACTGCTGCAGAACCTAAAAAGCAATCGCGATATTGAATTCGCTAACATGTCATTCGGACAGGGAATTGCACTTACTCCGATTGCCACTATTCGCGCTCTCGCATCCCTTGCCAATGGTGGACACTTAGTCACACCTCATGTCGTGGAGCGGATTGATTATCCTACAGGACTTCAGAAAAAAATGGACTATCCTGTTTCTGAAACGACCATCATAAAGCCGGAAACATCAGAAGAAATTTCACGTATGTTGACGACGGTAGTGGATACCACCATGCTTGGCGGTCGCGAAAAGATGGAACATTATACTATTGCGGCAAAAACCGGTACTGCGCAGATTCCTAATCCCTATGGAGGAGGCTACTATGGGGACCGTAACTTGCACTCATTCTTCGGGTATTTCCCAGCGTATGATCCACAGTTCATTATGTTCTTGTACGTAGTGCATCCGAAAAATGGCGCGCAATATGCGTCTGAGACATTGGCGCCCGAGTTTTTTGAGACATCAAAGTTTTTGTTGAACTACTACAACGTTCCGCCTGATCGCTAGTGTACCGTGATACAATAGAATCATGAAAAAATCCAAAAATATAGCGCTGATAGCTTTTGCAGTATCGTTATTGTTTACACCATTGTCATATAGTGCAGCAGAAGAAATTGCAGATGTGGCCGTCAAGGAAACTCCGGTACAAATCAAAATCATGGTTCAGAAAACTTTTGCTGATGATCCGGTAATGGTTACTATTGCGCAATGCGAATCAGGATACCGCCAATACACCGACAGTGGAAATATTTTCCGTGGCAGCGGACGGTATGTAGGCATTTTCCAAATAGATGAATATATCCATAAAGATGCCGGCCTGGCACTAGGGTTTGATATTTATACTGCCCAGGGGAATGTCGCTTATGCGCAACATATATTTAAAAAAGAAGGAACGCGTCCTTGGGCGAATTGTGCTAAAAAATATACTCCTGTGGCTGCAGAATCTTCAGATAATCAGGATGATAGTGCGTCCGTATCAGATTTAGGAACAGGGTTGTGCCCGGTAGACATGCAAGTTAATCAAACATTGCGCAGCGGAAGCCGTGATCCGAAAAATGCCAATGGTGTAATGAATCAGCAAGTAAAGCTATTGCAAATGCATATCAATAGAATTCTAAAAGAGCGATATGATGAAGCCGCGGGACCTGTAGATGGCATCTTTGGACCAAAGACGAAACTTGGGGTACAGCGACTGCAAGTCGCGTTAAACGAAGTGCTTAAGCCAAACCCGGCATTGGTGATTGATGGAATCGTAGGTCCGTTCACGCGCTCGGCTATAAACAATTCTTGCAGCAAGTAAGTTGGCATTTGCCTACACCTTTGACTTATTTATTAAATGTGGTATTGTTTAATAAAATAAATAAACAAAAATTTAATATGGCCTATGGAAAGCATTTTCATTAATTGCAAGAAAAAAACTGATTCGAAAGATCGGAAAACCTGGATGAAGCGCTTGAAAAAGCATATGATTTCAGTGGTTGATAGGATGTCGTCACAGATCCGTATTTCAATTTACTTCAGATCAGACGCTGATCTTAGAATGCTATCGGAGGTTCAGGATTTTTTGAAGGAGAATAATTTGGTACATGATTGCTATACATTCACCAAATGGGATCCTAAAAACACAGCCACCCGCTTTATTGAAAAAAGTGTTGATTGTGTAATTATCTTGAGTTCCTGGAATGATGAAGATAAATTCATCAATTTCATCCATGATTTTTTACAGGAAGAGCAGGATGAAAATTCTTGGCGTTTTTCCCAGGAAATCGTGTGTAGGGATATTGTTATGGTTTCTTCCACGACAAAAATCAGGAAAAAAAGTGTTCCCGTGATCCTTCAGGAACAGGATTAGTAGGTTTGGACATTGTTTTTAAAAGCTCTGCAATGCAGGGCTTTTTTATTTTCTGCCAGCTGTGATACTATTGATACGTTCTCGCAGATTTTTTTGACAAATTCTTAAAAATCAGTATTATAGACAAAAAATAATTTAAATTAATAAAAACGTATGGAAGCAACACACACAGAAGTGAAATCAAAAATGTTGATGAAAAAGCACTACACTGAAGAAGTAAAAGCTGCTTTGGCGGGGGTAGTTACCTCAAATGGTTGGACCGCAGAAAAGGCAGTTCAGTCAGGAATTGATAACCCCGATTCAAGCATTGGCGTATATGCCGGTGATCCTGAATCATATACCGCATTGGCGCCTTTGTTTGATCCGGTGATTCGTGAATATCACAATTACAATTTGGATGGACACAAAAGCGATTTTTCGCTTGATGGTTTGCCTACAGAAAACCTGGATCCGGAAGGAAAGTACATCGTTTCAACCCGTATTCGCGTTGGACGCA
>CAYRNU010000013.1:0-12224 GCA_964425795.1 uncultured Candidatus Saccharibacteria bacterium
CAACCTTGTCGCGTAGGAAGTAAAGCTTTGCGCGACGTACCTTTGAGCGCTTAATGACTTCAATCTTGTCGATGTTTGGAGAGTACAATGGGAAAATACGTTCAACGCCAACGCCGTTTGAAATCTTGCGAACGGTAAATGTTCCGCCGGTTTCCTTTCCGTGCTTGGTAGCAAGGACCAAACCTTCAAACATCTGGATGCGGGTCTTTCCTTTTTCCTGAATCTTTACGTGAACGCGCACGGTGTCACCCGCTCGTAGGTCGAGATCTTTGCGCGCCTGCACTTCTTTTGGCAAAAACTGTGAATAAATAGTAGTCATAAGAGAATAAAAGCAATAAAAAATAGGGATATCTATCCCAGTGCTATACCAGGGACTGTACCATAAGGGTTCTTACGAATCAAGAGCTGAGGGGACGTACCGGGAAAGTGCATCAACGAAGTCCGCGGGATACGGCGCAATGGCTGAAATTTGAGCCCCATCGATATCCTGCAAGGCGATTTTCCGGGCATGCAACGCCTGGCGCATGAATCCCAATGACTGAGGTTTTTTAGGAGCGTATAAACTGTCCGATACGATCGGATGATGGATAAACTGCGCATGTACCCGCAACTGATGCGTGCGACCTGACAACGGTGACATCGCCAATAATGAGAATTGCTCGTTTTGTTCGTCAATAAATCGTGCAATCGTTTGATATTTTGTTATGGCTTCACGGACCGTTCCCCTCTTGCCGCGACTGGCAGTATAGCGACGGAAGTCATTGGGGCTCCGTCCGATAGACGCATCAATCGTATCGCTATCTTTTTTTACATTTCCGTACACGAATGCATGATACGTTTTTTGTATCGTATGATTTTGAAATTGCTGTTTAAGGTTTGCAAATGATTCTGGTGTTTTTGCAATCACCAACGCACCTGATGTGTCCTTATCCAAACGATGCACGATTCCAGGACGCACAATAGGGACTGTGACCCCGCCTATACCGATAACAGTCATCGGCTCGCCAACATCACGCAGATGTGGATATTGCTCCAACACCCAATCAACGACTGTAGGTTCGGCTGATTTGCCATCGCCATGGACCATGATGCCGGCGGGCTTGTTTATAATCAGCATATTTTCATTTTCGAAGATAATCTCCATGTATACCTGCATACTAGCAACAACCGATCAAAAGAAAAACCCTAGCGTAATGCTAGGGGTTTTTTCGAATACTGTTCTAATGTAACGATTCCCAGGTCAACAGCCTGAGTTTTTGATAGATACGTATCTTCTTTTGCAAGCTGATACAGATGCTCGGACGACAACGAAGTTCGGCCAACGATGAAATCGAATATCTCGCGCTCCTTTTGCGAAACCTGAATCTGACTAACACTCATCTTCTCGGTGTAGGCATTATGGATCAAGAATTTCGACGTGTCATAAGCGATGCGATAGCTGCATGCAACGTACAATGGAAGTGCTGCTGAGTACACTCTACCGTAAGCAACTCCGATGGTGGTAACCTTTAGGGTGTACAATAGATGGATCATCTTTTGTACCGCCAAAATATCTCCCCCGGCTGAATCAAAATGAAGGACGACCATGTCATCCTTCTGGTATTTAGAAATCCTCTTCGTAAAAACATCGAGGAAATCAAAGGTGATTGGCTGATGAATACGAAAAAGCATATTGACTTTTATATTGGTTCGTATATACTATACATTATTAAAACTTAAATGTCAATACACTATATGAACTTTGAATCAATGGGAGGAGGAAGCAAGCTATCACCTATGGAACAACAGCTTTTTGCTGCATTTAAAAAGAATAATCCCGAAGCGACAGAAGAACAATTTCTAGCAGGGCGCGCAGAGGCTTTGAACAAGGCCAATGCAAAGCCTCAAGGTTTTGAAAACGTTGGAGGCGTCATGATGCAAGAACACGCATCAGGCGACGAATTGGCAGAAATGGCAGAAGATCAGCGAAGCATCGGAAGTCGAGAGTAATACAATCTAGATGTTATTCAAAAAAACTGCCCATAGGCAGTTTTTTGTTTAGTTTAAAAAATAGAAACAAAAAAACCTTCGAATAGTATTCGAAGGTTTTTACAATTTAATTAATCTTTCGTGTGCGTTCTATTTAAGGCTCTGCTTCCTCTAGGCTCACAACTTTGGGTTTAACGCTTCCCTACCATGTGACTGCTGCGCTGGTATATATTTTATTTGTGTTTACCAGACATGGAATTAAATCCTACGTATAAAGCTATTCTATTGAAGGCGCAACCCTTATACTAGTTTTCGCATGAATAACAGTTTTAGAGGTTTGTATTTGGACGCTTTCCAACAGGAAAACGATTATGTAATGAATGATCTTAATACGATAATAGCATATTAATAATAATTTGTCAAGTATCTAAAAACCACCATATTACTGGTGGTTTTTAGCAATCTTTTGGTGCGCCCTGAGAGACTTGAACTCCCGACCGTCTCCGTGTAAAGGAGCTGCTCTACCAACTGAGCTAAGAGCGCATCTATTTTAAGGTGTCCCCGGCAGGAATCGAACCTACATAACCGGCTTAGAAGTCCGGGGTTCTATCCATTGAACTACGGGGACAATGGGTTGATTCCCCTGAAGGAACCTGGAAGCACTATACCAATATCACCAATTCCCGTCAAACCTATCGCACCAATTCATGCGCTTTCCACAATAATGGCGCAAAGCGCGTCATTTCGTCTCGGCTCATTACGCGCGTAATTCCTGGGATCGCAAACATAGATGCAATGTCTATCGTATGGGCAGGAGTGCGGGTTGCGTAGGACATGCGATCGCCAAAACCAGGCACCGATGTAATTTCACCATGCAGCAACAACGAACTCAACGGAAAACGCTCGCGTTCAGTTTTATATGGTTTCTGCTTCCAGGCTTCGATCATGCTGTTTATTTCGGTTTCCAGCGGACGCATAGTGTCATACAACGCACGAAGCACTCGCTCTTCCTTGTGATCAAACAACAATCCATAGCGTGCGATAATTTTCTCGGCCTCATAGGTTTGGATGTTCAACATATCGCGAACCGTATCTACCAAGTGTGCTCGTCCAACGGGAACCAAATTTTTCATAACAGGAATGCCGCCATTCAATAACACGATACTGCTGGTGCGTTCCCCTATCCCTACCATGACATGGGATTGCTGTTTATGATGGTCCGCTGATGTCCAATCAGGATGCGGCGTATCCCATGATTCAACAATAAATCCTGCACGCTTGAACAATTCCTGATACCGATCCAGCAATGAAACGCTGACGATATCAGCATAGAGCCGATTGCCGTCATCAACGATCGACAACACCTCGAAACCATCAGCTGGCAAGGTTATGCTTTCAAGAGCGCTCTCCAGTTGTTCGCTTACTATTTTTTTGACATCCCTATCCTTCATGCCATCGTCCGGGCGACGAAGAGGGACGATCAGGGCTGTTTCCTGCGGCACCAATACGTGGATACGATTGGTGGGTACGCTTTTGCGGAATGATCGCAGCATCTCAACAAACAGATCAGGCTGTTCGATAATACCCCCAATCACGATCCCCGAAGGTATTTTCTGTTCCGTAAACTTCTGAATGCGCATAGGTTCATGCCTATCGGAAACTGCCATAACAAACCGTAGCATCGTGTCTCCCAGCGTCACTACTGCGCGCGGTCGCGCGCCAAAAGAAAAAATTCCCATGCAAGAATTATAACAGAACAATGAGCGCAACAATCACTGCAATGAGGATAAGTGAGATGATATTAAAATATTTATATACCGCACGGGCAATCATAGGACCATAGAGATATGTTAGGAATGCCTCAGGGTACAGACGTAATGCGCGTCCACACATATAGGCCAATACGAACCACGGCAAGTTGATTTTGAATACTCCGGCGCCGATGGTAAATACGGTATCAGGAATAGGAGTAAATGCAGCAGCAAATATTGCAAAAAAGTAATTATTTGAAAATATGGTTCCTAGTTGTGCAAACCGCTCATCGCCTCCCGTCCAGCTGATCAGCGTATGTCCGATGACATCAAAGAGACCCGCTCCAATAAGATACGCGGCAACACCTCCCACTAGAGATCCCAGTAAAGAAAATGTTGCAAAAAAGAACCAGCGCTTCCTGTTTGCCAAAATCATAGGCACTAGCAATATGTCAGGCGGTGCTGGCGGCAAAATTGCATCCATCACCGAAAGCACTCCTAATATTACCAGCGCATAGCGACTGCGTGCCTGAGCCGCAATCCAGGTAGTCATTTTATCCTTTGCCTTGTTGATGTGATGCTTCATGCAAACTATCGGATTTTGCTTCCGGGTGCTACCGGTTCAGCAGGAACGATAAATGTAGGCGCACCCTCTCCAACAGCCAACAGCATTCCCTGGCTTTCAATGCCTTTGATAGTGCGCGGTTCTAGATTGACTATATATAGCAACTGTCGACCCACAAGCGTTTCATATTCGGGAACATATTCACGGATCCCAGATACGATAGTCCGATAAGCTGATTCTCCTGCTTCGTTTGTTTCGCCAAAATCAATTATGCATTTTAATAGCTTGTCGGTTTCAGGAACAGGCTCGACGGCACGCACAGTGCCCACCCGGATATCCATCTTTTTAAATTCGTCGTAAGAAATATAGTCCATAAAATTATTTTTTCTGTGTATCTAAATATCGCTGCAAAATGATCGCCGCCGCCTGATCATCATGAGCATCATTTGAATGTTCACGACGGCGAGGATTGGCAACAGGCTTTTCAATGCGTGAACTGCGGGCTGCTTCGAACGAACTAAATCCTTCGTTTATAAATGCGACAGGAATATTGGTTGCCTCCTCCAATAATTTTGCAAACTCGCTCGCAGCTGCAGCAATGATGTTTTCGGCTCCGCTCGCATTTACCGATTTCCCTATCGCAATATGAGTAATCTGTTCCTTTTCACAAATACCCGCAATGCTTGCCAAAGCACGTGATGTATTATTTACAATGCTATGCGGAAAAGCCAGCATACCTGCGTCATCTGACACAGCAAGGCCGATTCGTTTGCTTCCATAGTCAATTCCCAAGGCGCGCATATAGGCAGTGTACCATGCAAGGAGCAAATACTTGAAAATACGCGATGTTCCTGATATGGTTGTCAGTGGAGAGTTGGCTGAGTGGTTTAAGGCGGCGGTCTTGAAAACCGTTGTGGGGTAATTCCCACCGTGGGTTCGAATCCGACACTCTCCGCACAATACGTGTATTCGAACTCTAAAAAGCACCTATACGGGTGCTTTTTAGTTTGTAGGTAAAATTATTGACAGAATAGCTATTATTATATATAATAATGAAAAATAAAAAACACTGAATCATGAAGAAAATCCTTATTGTATTAGGTTTGTTGCTTTCCTGCACAGCACAGGTAACAAACGCCGAAGGCATCGTTGTTCTCAACAGCGTTATGCAGGATGGTTGCACATTGCGAACCTCGGCAACACTGACCAATCACGACGCTGGTAGCTATACCGCCGTAGAAATTTGGAACTATAATGC
The DNA here is from genome assembly GCA_964425795.1 of uncultured Candidatus Saccharibacteria bacterium. Lineage (GTDB taxonomy): Bacteria > Patescibacteriota > Minisyncoccia > Phycocordibacterales > UBA1006 > CAYRNU01. Next base: position 5,543 of record CAYRNU010000013.1, read on the forward strand.
CACTGTATTTATCGCTACCATTGATTCCATCGCAATGCCGGCAGGCATCGATGAGCATCATAGCGTAGATAGCTTTCCCCTTCCCTTAGGAATTACTCCTGGTAACTACACGGTTATTTTGCGAATGAAAGATTTTTCGCTTAACGAAGCGCAAAGCGCACCGTTATTCATTACGCTAACTGACTGCACCATGAGTACCGCATCCTATGAATTGGAAAGCTGTCACATGCTCACAAACTCCGAAGGAGTGATGATCATGTTGGGAAATGAATACGAAGCAAATGCATCCGTATTCGACCTCAGCGGAAAAATGCAGGTATCACCAAAGCGAATCTTCTCCGGAAGCACAATTTCACTCCAAGGATTATCTTCAGGAATGTACATTGTGTCCGTGCTTCAAGATAACCGGAAAAAAACTTTTAAAGTATTCTGGCAATAATGAAGCTTAAAGAAACTACCCAAAAAGCCATTCTTTCGAATGGCTTTTTATTATGCTGAGATTATTTTTTCTTTGCCGCTGTCTTAGTTGCTTTCTTTACCGCCTTCTTTGCTGCAGGCTTTTTTGTTCCTCCCAGCTCGCTCTTGATATGCTTCCAGTGTCCCTTCATTTCCTTTACGAATAATGCCGCTTCCTCTGGAGTAATATCTTTCATCTTGCCATACTTTGCAGCAACGGTGTCGATGATATTGTGATATGCATCGTCACTAACATCCTTCAATTTTTCAATCTTTTCCATTGCTTCTGCTTTCGCTTTCAATGTCCATGATTTGATCTTTTTTCGGTTCTTTGCTCCGTCTTTACCGTACAAGAAGTACGCTCCTGCAATTCCTGCTGCAACAGCAGCTCCAATACCCAAACCGATTGCTAATTTCTTACCTGTTCCTGTTGATGATTTTTTTTGTGCCATACCTTTTCATTATACCCCTTTCCGCTTTTTGCGCGCTATCTTTTTGTTGGCATCAGCTTTGCCGCGTGATAGAAATCCCAATCCCGGGATTACCGCCAGCTTCTCGCGCGCAACAGCAAGCGTTTCTCTGGCTTCCGTCACTTCATCTTCAACTTCCTCTGCAATATGACGAACTGATCGCAATGTTTTGTAAGCCTGAATCAATACAGGAACCAAAATACTCGTAAGAACAACAACAGCAATAGCGGTGATAAAAAAGAATACATCTGATTTAAGGACTGTTTCCATGGAAACAGTATATCAAAACACAGATGAAGCGTGATATACTTTTTGCATGATTCACAATCAGACAAAAAAGATGGAATGGGAAGTATTGGAACATCCCGACCGCATCCGAAAGCCCGATTGGTTTTGGGGTATCGGCATTGCAACCGTCGTCGGTATCGTACTGGCATCAATCACCAAAAATTTTCTCCTCGCGTTTTTAATACTGCTATCAGGCGTATTGCTTGTGCTGTTCTCGCTGCAAAAACCAAAGATGATGAAAATAGAAATCAGCGATCAGGGAATAAAAATAAACAAAGACCTGTTTCGATTTGAAACGCTAAAGTCATTTTGGATCTATAGCACCGCGAAAGGACGTCTCATGCTATCGTTGCATTCGTCCCGCAGGTTCTTGCCAATATTTACAGTACCCCTTGCACAAACCATCGATCCAGTTATACTGCGGGATGAGCTTTTGAAGCACATCCCCGAGGAAGAGCATCAAGAGTCTTTTGCTGACAAGGTTTCCGAACGAATCGGCTTCTAGCACAGCGCTCTCGTAGTTCAACGGATAGAATGCAAGATTGCGGTTCTTGCGATCCAGGTTCGATTCCTGGCGAGAGCACCCTATAGAAAATCCCGGCTTTCTGCCGGGATTTTCTATTCCTCGTTTTTTTCAATACCTAACATTGCCTTCATCCTGGGTGCCATTTTTTTCAAATATCGTACAAATAAGGTGCGCATGAATTTAAATAGTGCAATCGCCACAACCACGCCGACTACCGCAAAGATAATGTTCCGAGCAACACCGATACCCGCAAAAACACGTTCGAGCCGCCCATGGAAATAGTCCCCCAATAATATAACCAAGGGTACGTACACTCCTAACGCCACCAGGTTTACCGCAAAGAAGCGCTTGTACGGAACATGATACGATCCCGCCAGCACCGGCCCCAGGAATCGAAACTGAACCATGAAACGGGAAAAAAATATTATCTTGGTCATATGCTTCGATAAGGTGTTTCCATCGGTAAAACCAATATTGCTTAAAAACTTATCGCGCATTTTTATCAGAAACTTATTTCCCTTGCGCGCGAAAAAATACAGCGCCGTATCGCTGATCATAAATCCGCAGATAACAATAACGACAATGAGCGCAGGATGGAAAAAACCTTCAGCGAGCAGATACCCCAAGGCCAGCAAGAATACTTCTTCGGGAACAGGAACAAAAATGTTTGCAATCAATGACAAGCCGAAGACGCCAACATACGACAGACCCGAAACGGTATGAAGCGCTGTTTGAAAATCAGGTGACATATCCGTACCAGTATACCTGTTATTTTTCTATATACACAAAACACCGCATAGCGGTGTTTTGATTCCTATATCCTTAGGCACTGTTTCGCTTGATGAAACCAACAAGACGTGACTTCTTGCGAGCTCCGGTGTTCTTTTTGATAACACCTCGCTTCACAGCCTTGTCGATTGCCTGATAGGCTTTTGCAAGGTCGGTCTTTACAGCCTTTGCATCTCCAGCAGTTACAAGCTTTTTAATGCCTTTTACTGCTTCCTTCATGGTTCGACGACGATTGTCGTTGATTGCGCGGCGCTTTACCGACTGGCGCATTGATTTTTTCTCAGATTGAATGTTTTGCATATAACGAACCCTATACTATCAAATTACCGCCAAATGTAAAGCCCCCACAGAATGAACGGCTTTTCTGGTATACTAATACGCATGATCGGCATGTTATCAGGCACAGTTGCCTATATTTCTCAAAAATCCTTTATTCTCGATGTGGGCGGTATTGGTTATGAAGTATTTGCCAGCGATACTCTCATCAACAAATTGGATACAAATTTCCCTGTGAGAATTTTTACCCACTATGCCCTGCGCGAAAATGCAGCGGAACTGTTCGGATTTGAACGCCACGAGGAATTGCGTTTTTTCCGAGAGCTCATCGAAGTATCCGGTATCGGTCCCCGCTCGGCTATCGGCATCCTTTCACTTGCTCCGCTTGAAACATTGGCGGGTGCCATTGCCAGCGGAAAAAGCGAATACCTAACTAAAGTATCCGGCATAGGAAAAAAGACGGCTGAGAAAATAATTTTGGAACTCAAAGACAAGGTTGCTGAATTTGGCGAAGTTGCAACCGACAATGACTACGAGGCGCTGGACGCACTCATAGCCCTGGGATACAGCACGCACGATGCGCGCGAGGCGCTACGCGGAATAGATAGCACGATCACTGATACTCGTGATAAAATCAAGGCAGCATTACAAGCATTACACCAATAATCTAGGTATATGGCGGATACAGCAGGCGGAGGAGACAACGGATGGGGCGAATTAAAATGGTTTGCAATAGTCATAGGAGTATTATTTTTTGCATGGCTCTTTACTGGCGGATATGACCGCGCCAGCAAGGATGACAAATTCATCAACGACAATGAAGGGCTCAACACCGGCAACACCTACGATAAAAAAATCAACATCTTCGGAGAAACATTCTAATTTAAAAAACACCTGAACGTAGGTGTTTTTTAAATATGCACTACCCTTGATATCACAAGCGCTCCCGCAACCGATACATTCAACGATTCCTTCATGCCACGCATAGGAATTTCAACAATACGATCGCATAATTTAAGCGTCCGAGCATCTACCCCGCGCACTTCGTTACCCAATAACAGTGCGATTTTTTTACCGCGATATGCTGACGGATCGGTATAATCCAGACTTTTTGCATCCTGCTCAATAGCAACTATCGCATACCCTTCGGCTTTTACTTTCTTTATCACCTCAGAGAGAGTCTTCGCGTATTCCCAAGGAACCGTTTTTTCAGCACCCAATGATGTCTTGATAAAATCCTTTCGCGGTTTTCCAAAACGGTCCAACGGCGTCGGTGAAAATCCCGAAAGATAGATTTTTTTGATGCCGAAAGCATCAGATGTACGGAACAGTGATCCGACATTCTGGACGCTACGGATATTATGCAACAACAAAATACAGTCCTTTGGTTCGCTTTTTCCTAGATTGACCATTGCAGCATTGTACCGTATAGTGTCTCTTGTATCTACCGCTTTTTAAACATCCGCTCGTAGCTCAGCTGGTAGAGCACCTGCCTTTTAAGCAGAGGGTCGTAGGTTCGAGCCCTACCGAGCGGACCATAATAAAAATGCCCCACTTTTTGTGGGGCATTTTTGGTTAAAACACATGATTTCTATTTTTTACCACTATAGGTTTTTCCTTCCCTAAAAGATTCAACATATCGGGCATCTTTTAGATTGTTAGCGCCTGCCTTTAAAGATTTCTCAAGATAGTTGATGAATAATTTCTTTTCACCATATTTACCCTGTTCATATTTGTAGACACATTGTTGAATGAGGTTCTCCATTTTCTTCAGATGACGATCCCAAACCGCAAGCTCCTTGGACTGAGCGATCCAACGATCAGCTAATGCTGAAAGGTGGGTAATGAGCGCATCATTAGCAATTAAATTGCCGTTCTTAGCCATTACTCTTAATTCCAAAACGATATCTTCAAGCACATCTTTTTCTTTTACAGTGAGATACTGCTGTGATGAAAAATAAAAGAGAGCAACAGAATCTCCATACTTTTTATGTAGATTTTCTATTTCAGAATAATTTTTATGGGTAAGATCAGGCACTTTAGCACTTTCAATGACACCCCTGAACTTCCATTTTTCTTGCCATTTCTGAGGCAAGATACTTATAATAATATTCCAATCCGGATAGGCGTTATCACCATAATGACCGATCAGTCTATTTCGCAGTACAAGCCACATATTGAAATCTTTTTTCCTAATCCAATCAGGACGGAAAATTACTGGCTGCTCCTTTTCAAGGAGACTGACGAGCTTATTCCTAACATCTTCAAGCGTATAGATTTTATGCTCGATGAATACAAAATATTCACGCCACTGCTCTGGAAGCTTTTCCTTAAACTCATTCCAAGAAAAATTGTAAGTGATAAACTTATAGTCCTTATAGGATTTACTTTCTATCCATACTGGATTGAAATATGAGGGCTTCTCATTTTCCAAAAACGCAATTAATTTTTCAATAACTTTTTTCAATCGCAATTCTGGTTTTTCCCTGTGAATAAATTTATCTTCGGCACCCAGCCTTGATACAATAAAATCCCAATCAATTTCACCCTCATCAGTCCTGTACTGCATATAGAATGATTGGACGGGTAATTGTTTCTTTACAGTATTAATCCATGCCAAGCTAACATATTCAGGCTTTTCTGATTTAATAATCAGCTTTAACTTATCGAAAACATCGGCATGCATGAGATAGACTATTTCCTTATAGACTTCATTAAGGATAGATAAAAGACGCTTGTCGTCCTTTGCAAGGATTCTTAAAATCAACAGCGCAACATTCCCATACCAATGACTCAGGGTTGTTGCATCGAAGAATTTCTCTGGAAGCTCGCTAGCAACAGTATCAATGACCCGCTTCTGCAACGCTGTCATTTTTTGATTTCTTTTAAGGATAGCGGCAATAACCGCTAAAGCCTTTTCCTTTGTTACGGGTGTAGGCCTTGCGGCTCTTGCTTTTTTCATTTTTTATATTATTTTTGTCTATTTATACACCTTTTTATCTTTCTAGCAAATTACACACTTACAATGACAAAATAAATGCTTCAAGCATTTCCTCTGCCTTTCCGTTCCCCGCGCGCGGCTCATGAATTGCGGCAACAGCGCGTTGTGCCAACTGTTCGATTTCTTGGGCTGTATATTTTTTCAAAGACTGCTTCGCTTTGCTGATAGAAAAAGGTTTCATGCCTGCAGTATCATCCTTCGACACTAGCAGCAGCGTCTTTATCTGCCACCATAGTATTCCGCCGATTTCTTCCGGAGCAATTCCCTGCTCTATCGCCTCACGGTACAGCAACCATGCATTTTTTTTGTCGCGTGCAAGCAGCGCATCAGTCAGTTTCCAAATATTGAATTCTGTCTTGGGTACGGAGGACTTTTTGCCGGCAACAATAGTCGCGCCCATGTCAGCCAAAACTTGCTCGTCTTTCTTTCCCAGTTCACGTTCACGCAAAATAATCGTTGCCACATTTCCGGCATACTGCTCCAACAGCGCCAACGCGTCATCATGGTAGGCTTCCAAAACATACAATAATGCTATTGTTTTTGATTCACCAAAAAGCGAAGGTGTTTCCAATTCTTCGCGCACAGCATCAATCGAGAAGTTCGCTTCATTAAAAATAATCGGATCATTATCCCAAAGCGTTTCCGTCTGCTCTCCTAAAATTACCCGAATCATGAGCTATACGCGTACTTTTTTCTGGTAGTCCCGGTATGCATCTCCGCATTCCCCTGCCAACAACCTGTCCTCGGCGCGAATGAGCGTAACATGAGCTACAACCAGCGTAATGCAAGCGACCACGAATACCGGCAGTGAATTCAAAATACATGACAATCCGAACATCAAAATCAATAATCCTAAATACGTCGGATGGCGCATAT
>CAYRNU010000014.1:0-2714 GCA_964425795.1 uncultured Candidatus Saccharibacteria bacterium
ACATTGAATTTGAACGCGGTCCAAAAACTACAAAAATCATCATCACTACTTCACGTCCCGGAATGCTTATTGGCCGATCAGGCGAAGGCATTCAGAATTTGAAGAAGAGCATCGCTACCTTTATGCGCAAGCGCAAGTTGGCTTTGTCAGATGATTTCCAGATTGATATCGTTGATATTCCATCACCGGAAGGAAACGCTATGATCGTTGCGCAGATGGTTGCGGACGGTCTAGAAAAGCGCATGCCATTCCGTCGCATCATGAAGCAGTCAGCAGAAAAAACTATGGCTGTTCGTGGAGTGAAGGGTGTAAAGATCGCAATGTCAGGACGCCTAGGGGGTGCCGACATGTCACGACGTGAAGAAATCAAGCTAGGTGGAATTCCACTTCAGACTATGCGCGCAGACATTGACTACGCACGCTATACCGCGCGCCTGCCGTACGGAGGAATCGGTATCAAGGTTTGGATTTACAAGGGCGAATCTTTCGAAGCAAAGAAAGCAGTAACTAAATAATCGCGTATGTTATTTCCAAAAAAAGTAAAACACCGAAAATGGCAGACTGGCCGCAAGAATCCAAAGCGCATTGCACGCACGATGGCATCTCGCGGAACTGATTTGCAGTTCGGATCATTCGCATTGAAAGCGCTTACCAGCGCCCGTGTGAAATCAAATCAAATCGAATCAGCCCGAAAGGTAGTATCACGAACCGTAGGAAAACTAGGTCGTTACTGGATTCGCATCTTCCCTGACCGACCGGTTACCCGAAAGGCAGCCGAAGTAGGTATGGGTAAGGGTAAGGGTGATCCTGATCACTTCTGCTTTGAAGTAGAGCCAGGTCGCATTTTATTCGAGGTCGACGGAGTCAAAGAGGAGGTGGCACGAGAAGCGTTGCGCAAGGCGGGAACTAAGCTTCCAGTTAAGACACGCATCGTATCACGCGACAACCTATAATCTTGTTAGAGCATATGAAAAAAACAGTAGTTACCGGCAAGACACAGGAACAGTTGATGGACATATTGAAGGAACAGAAAGCGGAAATGGTGAAAGCCCAGATGACTTTCGGTCCAAAGCCTTCAGTTGCAGGAATTCGCAAGAATATTGCACGCATCATGACTGAACTTTCTTCGCTGAAGAAGAACTCACAATAAGTATATGGAAAACGTAACAGTACAAAAGAATCGCAAGACCCTTCGTGGAACTGTCGTATCTGACAAGATGGACAAGACTGTCGTCGTGGTAGTGGAACGATTCGTAAAGCATCCAAAGTACGGCAAGTACTTTAAGAAATCAAAGAAGTACAAAGCCCACGATGAATCAAACGCAGTAAAGGCGGGAGATGTCGTAACTATCCGCGAATGCCGTCCGTTGTCGAAGGACAAGCATTTTGAAGTGATTGCAGAATAACCTAAAGAAACGCGTATGATGCAAGTAGGAACAAACGTAATCATCACTGATAACACTGGCGCAAAGAAAGGCCGTGTCTTCAAAGTGTTGGGAGGCTCAAAGCGCCGTTATGCATACATTGGCGACATCGTAGTGTTGTCGATCAAGGTTGCAGAACCTCGCAAGCAGGTAAAGAAAAAAGACGTTGTTAAAGGATTGGTAGTACGAAGCCGTCAGGCATTTCGCCGCAAGGACGGATCGTACATCCGATTTGATGACAACGCGGTCGTTATTTTAGACAAAGGTAAGGAACCCAAGGGTGCGCGCATCTTCGGTCCTATTCCACGAGAAATCGGAGAATTGGGATACCAGAAGATCGTTTCGCTAGCGCCTGAAGTTCTATAACATGCGTATGAAAATCAAGAAAAACGACAAGGTAATGATCATGACCGGAAAGGATGCTGGAAAGACGGGAACCGTCCTACACACGCTTCCTCTACAGTCACGCGTAGTGGTTGAAGGTCTGAACATGGTAAAGCGCGCAGTTCGATCACGCGTTGCTAAGGAAAAAAGCCAGATCATTGAAAAGCCAGCATCAGTTCATGTTTCAAACGTGATGGTGGTGGATCCAAAGGGTGGCAAGCCTACCCGAGTAGGGCTTAAGAAGGTCGATGGTAAGAATGTTCGCATCGCAAAGAAAAGCGGTAGCGAGCTTAAATAACACAACGACGTATGGAATCAATCGGAACAAAACAGCTGAAATCATTTGACGCTTTGAAGGAACAGTTTGGTTACACCAACAAAATGGCTGCGCCAAAAATCCAGAAAGTCGTCATTTCAGTAGGTACGGGAAAAAAGATCAAGCAAGACAAGAAAGCCAATGACTTCATTGCTGACCGTCTAGCCAAGATCACCGGACAAAAGCCCGCGATTCGTGGTGCAAAGAAATCAATTGCAACCTACAAGACACGTATCGGAGATCCGATCGGTCTCGTAGTTACCCTTCGTGGCAAGAATATGATCTCATTCTTGGACAAGCTGGTTAACGTAGCGCTTCCTCGAACAAAGGACTTCCGTGGAGTAAATCGCTCTACTGTAGACCAAATGGGAAACATGAACATCGGTATCAAGGAACACAGCATCTTCCCTGAAACTGCAGATGAAGATTTGAAGGACGTATTCGGTTTGGCTATCAACGTAACCACAACCGCACAGACTCGTGACGAAGCAGTAGCTTTCTTTGAATATCTTGGCTTCCCACTAAAGAAGACTGACGAAGCAAAGAAAAAGCGCGTTCGCCGCAAGAAATAATCTAAAGGCATTCTGCCT
>CAYRNU010000014.1:2724-11395 GCA_964425795.1 uncultured Candidatus Saccharibacteria bacterium
AGCAATGTGGGTTTTTGTGTGCTTAAATTATGGAATACAAAAACCCGATCATTGCTGATCGGGGATTAAAAATTGTACGTTGCTTACTGTAGGATTAAGCAGTCGCTTACGCGATAACTTGGGCAGAAGATCGCTGTACTGATAATGCTTCAGCAATAACTTCCGTTTCACGCTTTTTCAAGCGTCTGCGGCCTTCCGGGTCGCCCTGATAGGCGGTTTCCAACATTTTTGGAGCGAATCCCTTGTTGTCAGAATTGTTCAAAAGAGCTGCAGTCTGTCTTAGTGCTGTTTTTGCTCGAGCAATATTGTCGAGTCGTTTCAATTCATAAAGAAGTTTTTCCATACACTATAATATTTGAATTTGTTTAAAATATATGTATTTGCTTGTCTTTTGTCAATAAGCTTATAAAAAACACCCTGATAAACAGGGTGTTTTTTATAAGCAGTCATTATTGCTTTGGGTGCTTCACTAATGCAATCAATGAAAGCAATACGAATACTGTAAGCGACATAACAGGAATCGTGATGTATCCGAATTGGTTTACATAGAGCTGGGTACAGCTGATGCCTCCCAACGCTTGGCAAATTGCCGAGCCTTCGCCGACACCATTTTGAATCAGTGTGTGGTATGTTGCTACGATTACTCCTCCGGCAATAAAGATCGATGATAGCCTGACCACTAATCGTGACGCAGATTTTCGAACTATGCCAACAGCTGAGATAATCGCAACCGGCACCATCAGTCCGCGTTGGATCCAGCAGAGGTAGCACGCAGAGAAGCCTATGATGTTTGAATAGATCACGCTTCCGATCAATGCTCCTGTTGATACAGCAAACAGTAGCTGTACTTTCCGCACTGCAATCCAATTCAATATGCGTCGATTTTTTATGATTAATGCTATTGCGATCAATAGTATCGCTACCTGCATGGCAATCACTCCAACGCCAACAATACTATTATAGATTGCTGAGAATTGCTCCATAGGTTTATTGAGGCAGTACGCAGCTGGTCTTTTCAGCTAGTGTTGCAAGTGGAACCTCGCCGGTTTGTCGGGTACCGTCCGCGAATATCCAGGTTGGATATCCCTCGATCCCTGCGTCAATACAAACCTGTTTTGTTCCTTTCGCGTTCGGTGTTGAACATTCTACATAAGGAAGGTGTTTAACTGATTTTCCGAACATCTTTTTTTGTGCCTGACAGTGAGGGCACCAGAATGCTCCGTAAAACTTCGCTCCCTTTTGTTCAAGACATTGTGCGAACTGATCATATTTGCCTGGCTTGCTGATAGCTTGCGCTGCAAGGACAATAAGACCCGCTGCGATTACTAGCAATCCGATGCGAATGGCGTATTTCTTTATCTTTTTGTTGTTCATAGTCGATAGTGATGATCAATTTATTTTGCTGCAACTGCTACAAAGTCAGCGTCCGCATATTTCCAAAATGCATCCGGGCCCTTTGCCTGTGCGATACATTCAGAAGCTTCTGCCTTTAGCTGGGCGCCATCGTGGATGGTGGTCAATGGGAAGTGGCGGTATGTCCACGCAAGCTTGTCTCCTGATTTTTCAACCAATGATTTCATGGTTTCATGATGCATCTGGCAGTACGGACATTCAAAGTCAGAGTATTCAACGATCATGATCTTTGCATCGCGTGATCCGCGAACATGGTCCGCTTCATCGATAGGCATCATTTTTGAAGTAACGTCTCCGATAATAGTTGGCAAAGCATTGTTTTCCATTACGAAATTGTAGATACCCTCCAAATCATCCATTTTGAATGACTTTGATGCGCGAGGTGTCTCGGCTTCCATGATAGCAATTACCTTTTCAAAATATTCGATAGGGAATGCGCCTGGAATTGCAAAGCGATTGTCGTTAGGACCAATTACGATATTGTATGGTGTTCCGCCGAACGCAAGAGGAGCTGCTCCGTCAACATCGCGTGCGACGCGTGCCTGCATATCGCGGTTTTCGATGCATGATTTGATGTCGCGCTCCTTTACGCCGATTGAAGATGCTACTGCTAATGCTTCAGACATCGGAGAACCATCGGTTTTTGCTGGAGTCGCAGGTGATTTCTTGGTAAAGATAACGGCTCCTGCAATCAGTGCTCCTGCAATGATAATTGCAATAGGAAGCGTAATTATTTGTTTCGTGTTTTTCTGTTCCATATTTTTTAAATTAATAACTATGGAATCAGTATATCATGCCGGCATAGCGAATATGAGATAAAAAACACCCCGTTTATGACAGGGTGTTTTAAGAGCTTTTATTTCTTGTTCTTTAAGATGTGTCTGATCGAAAGTTTCTTTGGGGCTGCCTTTTCTTCATCAGTATCTTCTGTGCCCATTAGATATGCGTATGCTTCAAAGCCAGGGGTGTATTGCAGAATGATCTTGATCATGCCTAGTAACGGCAGCGCAAGCACCATACCTGCTACTCCCCAGATGACGCCTCCGGCAACGATTCCGATAATTGCGGTTAGTCCATTTAGTCGAATGCGCGATGCGGTGATGGAAGGGGTGAGAATGTTATTGTCGAGGAATTGAACGATAACGAATACTCCCGCTACTCCTACGGCATGCATAGGCGACTGGGTTAATAGTGCAAAACCGATAACAAATAGGAATCCGATGGTGGGACCGATATAGGGGACGATATTTAGCAAAGCTAGGAGTGTTCCCAAAAACAACGCCTGATGAATGCCGATCAGCATAAATGCCGCGCTATTGAGTCCTGCAAGGATCAGCGCCGTTCCAAACAGTCCAATTAGATACTGTGGAACGATTTTCATCATCTTGTGGATGATGGTTTTGTACCCCTCGTGATCCTTGTTAGGGGTGAGTTTATATAGAAATAACTTTAATTTGTCGCGGTACGACAGCATAAAGAACGTGTAGACGATCGTCAGTGTAACCTGCGTTATGGTTTGTGTCGTAGCAGAAACCAGATTGCGGACGGTTCCTGACTGAGCCAGATTCAATAGCCAGTTTTTTATATTGCTGACCTGTACTATGTCGCCAAGACCGAATCGTTCTGCAAGTGACGATAGTAATACCATGTTTTCGGTAATTTTATCGCCAACAGCAGGAAGATTGATGATGAATGAGCGGATTAACAGTGAGAATCCCGAGACCACCCCTATGGCAACCAATAGAAATGTTACCAGTGATAATAATGTCGCGATTTTGCGGTGAGCTCCCCATTTTTCAAGGAGTTCTGCAAGAGGCATCAAAAACATGGCAAAGACCATGGCTAGTACCAATGGCACTAAAAAGCTTTTTCCGATTACCAGTATCAAAATTGAAATGCACGCTAATAAAATAATGACAAGCGGCTGAGCAAAACGAGGATATTGACGTTGTTCCATATGGGGCAATTGTAGCATGACAAACTGTGTTGACGGAGAGATAAACCATTGACATTTTAATAAAATATGATATTTTGTCTTCAAAAGAAACAAAAAACATAATTATGAAAAAAATCGTTAGTATGGTTCTCGCTCTGCTGGTAAGCATAGTCGTGAACGCTCAAATTCCTACGTTTACCGTAGACGCTGGTCCTCCATTTTTCAATTCGAATGATTCCACTGTTATTACTGGTGTTGCGAATAATCCAATACCGGGCGACACATTATTGATGTGGGCAGTTGCTTCAGGCGGATTGTACACTTCAGACACTGTTATGGTGACTGTTGCAGGTCCCACCAATGTTTCAGTTTCGCTGTACAACCTGGTATCAAATACCACGTACACGAATGTTGAATTCTGCGGGATCCTGGTAAATGCAGGTACGACAGGATGTTCCAGTGCGGGGTATTCATTTACCACACTGCACAACCCATCATATGCGTATATGTCGTATATCACGCCGTTTCCGGTTACACCGTTTTCCATCAAAGTTAAATTTCATTATGACTTTGGGTATGGAGCCGTAACCAACGTTCGCGTTAATCATGGTGCCACTGCTTCCTATGGAACATACACTCCGTGGTTAACTAGTCTGACAGGTAGTGGTGACACTGCCATTACGATTACGGGATTAACTCCAGCAACATTGCGTTATTTCAGATTGGAAAGCCAAAGCATCTACGCTGTATATGCAGCCGCTCCCAATTCTGCGACTACCGCTCCGATCACTCATTGCGACATTAATGCGACATTGGGAAACATTACGGGAATCAATCCCGTGGGTGCGACCTTTTCCGCTAATGCGACGCTAGGAACCGCTTCAACCGCGCAGGTGTGGGGAAGCGTGTGGACTGGAGGCGTGTTGGATACATTGTTTCCGACACAAGTGATTATGAGTTCGGGAATGGTTTCGTTTGGAAGCATTTCGAATCTTGCTGCAGATACCGTGCATGTATTTAAATTTTTCATGCAAGATATCTATGGCACCGATTCCGGATCGGTTACGTTTAACACGCCTCCAATTCCTGCACCTACCGTTGTATGTTCAACGGCTACAGGCATCGGTTACTTTACTGCTACGGCTCCGTTTACGGTGTCGCCAGGCAGTTCGTATCCTGGCAGTGCTGTGACTCAGGTGCAGATCAATGCAACTATGGGGACGACGTTTCAGGATACCGTGTTTGGTTCGTGGACTATGCCGTATAGCGGTTCATTTCCATTTTCAGGATTGAATGCGGGTACCTATGTTTCCTATGTGATTACCGCTACCAACGCGGCAGGAATCAGCAACAGCTGTGTGCAATCATTTGTTACGCTTGATTTCCCTGCTCCGCCGGTGGTTGAGCTAGGAGATCCAGCAACCGGTTCCTGTAGTGTTGAAATCCCGGTTACGATTACTGTTAGTGGTCCAGGCAGCGTAGTGTATATGAGAAAAAACACTACAGGCCAAAATGGCCCGTGGACTGACAGTACGCTGGTGTGCAATCCATGCGCAAGCGGAACGCAGATTTTCGTATACGATGATTTGTTGGCCGCTACACCGTATTGGTTTGATACCCATCAGTGGACAGGCATTACCTACAACGATTCGTATTCGATAAATTTCCAGTCTGCGGTTACTGAAAACGGCGGTCCTCCATCAATTCAAATTTCAGGAGTATATCAGGGATCAGATCCTGATGAGCTGGTAATCAATGCACAGGCTGATGGGAATGGATATCAGGCACAGGTCACTGCGTACGTTAGTCGCAATGGCATATTGATGGCAAGTCCTATGCAGTCAATTGGTACCTGTATTAATAACAGCGTAAGTTTGTTAGCTCAGGGATTGCCTCCGTGTACGGAAGATTTTGAAATCCGTTTAGAGATTGTAACGACTGCAGGCATTGCGTCTGCAAGCGTTGCGCATATTTCGACCGGATGTATCGGAATCGAGGGATTTGATCCGTCGCAAGTGGTTATCTATCCTAATCCTGCATCCAGTATGGTTATGGTTTCTGGTTTAGATCAGGCTGCAATTACTGATCCGATCATTACGCTGAATTCTATTTCGGGAGCTACGGTTCTTGTAACCAAGCAATCGCAATTTGATATCAGCGCCGTGTCAAATGGACTGTACTTTCTTTCAATTATGCAGGACGGTAAGCCTCTCAAACAAACCAAGCTGACTGTTCTTCATTAAAAAATCCAATTGTTATTGGTAGCCCTTATCTTTTGATAAGGGCTTTTTTGTTTATAAAATATGTTGTATTTACTACCATTGACCGCTATACTGGGAACGCAACCACGTTTGTTCCAGGTAGGAGCAACCGGCGGTAGCACTCACACAGAACGTTTGATGGAGCTAGCAACCGTCGGTTGCTCGTGCCTAGAACTACCAATGCCCGGAGCAATCCGGGCATTCGGCGTTCCCGTCGTTTTGTGCTATAATGGCTATCTATGAAAGGATTTCTCGACAAATTGTTTGGTGATGAAGGTAAAAAATACCTTAAAAGCATTGCTCCGTTAATAGAACGCATTAACAACCTGGAATCAAATGTCACTGACTTGCCGGATGACGTGTTTCCACAGAAAACAGCTGAATTGAAGGCACGCCTTGAAAACGGGGAGACCACCGATGATATCTTGCCTGAAGCCTTTGCGTTGGTGCGCGAGGCAGCAAAGCGAACACTGGGACAGCGTCATTACGATGTGCAGCTGATCGGCGGAATCGTATTGCATCAGGGAAAAATAGCAGAAATGCGAACCGGAGAAGGAAAAACATTGGTTGCAACGTTGCCTGCATATTTAAATGCTCTTTCTGGAAAAGGCGTGCACGTTGTTACGGTGAACGACTATTTGGCACGACGCGATGCTCAGTGGATGGGACAGATTTATGCGTTCTTGGGATTGTCGGTTGGTATCATTAACGATAACAATCAGTCGTACGTATACGATGCTTCGCATATCCAAAACGAAGAAGCAGCGGACGAAACGCGTGACGAATTGGGATCATTCAAGGTAGTCTACGAATTTTTAAAGCCATGCAGCAAACGCGATGCATATGCGGCAGACATTACCTATGGAACCAACAGTCAGTTTGGTTTTGACTATCTGCGCGACAATACTGTATACGAACCATCACAGCTGTCACAGCGAGGACACCATTACGTAATCATCGACGAAGTCGACAGTATTTTGATCGATGAGGCGCGCGTTCCGTTGATCCTTTCTTCGCAGGGAGATACTCCTGCAGAGCTCTATGCAAATTTTGCAAAGATAGCTCGCACTATGGAAGTCGATACTGATTTTACAGTGGATGAAAAGATGCGCGCTATTTCATTGACTGAAAAGGGAATTGAAAAAGCAGAGCGCGCTTTGGGTGTCGAAAACCTCTATACCGATACCAGTATCGTATTGGTGCATCATTTGGAATCCGCTATCCGCGCAAAGGCGTTGTTCCTAAAAGACCGCGACTACGTCGTCCGCGAAGGGGAAGCAATTATCGTCGATCCGTTTACCGGACGTATGCAGGAGGGACGTCGCTATAGCGACGGGTTGCATCAGGCAATCGAAGCAAAAGAAGGCCTAACGGTAAAGGCTGAAGCACGCACTATTGCATCCATTACTTACCAAAACTACTTTAAATTCTACAGCAAATATTCTGGAATGACAGGTACCGGAAAAACTTCCGAAGAGGAATTTTTGAAAGTGTACGGACTGGAAGTTATTGAAATTCCAACCCATCGCGGCGTTGCTCGTATTGATAATACCGACCTTATTTTCCAGAATGAGCAAGGCAAATTCAAAGCGTTGGCAAAAAAGGTAAAAGAACTGCAAGAAAAGGGGCAGCCCGTACTGATCGGTACCATTTCGATCGAGAAGAACGAATTGCTTTCAGCGTACCTAACTGAAGCAGGAGTTCAGCATCAGGTTTTGAATGCAAAGAACCATGAACTAGAAGGCGAGATTGTAGCACAGTCGGGGCGCAAGGGATCTGTGGTAGTTGCTACCAACATGGCAGGTCGCGGAGTGGACATCAAGCTGGGCGGCGTACCGTTTGATAAAGAAAAGGAAGCTGAAGTAAAAGAATTGGGCGGACTGCATGTTATTGGAACGGAACGCCACGATGCGCGACGCATCGACAATCAGTTGCGCGGACGATCAGGCCGACAGGGTGATCCGGGTGAAACGCAATTCTACGTATCGCTTGATGATCCGTTGATGAAAATCTTCGGCGGCGATCGCGTCAAAGGTATGATCGGAAAACTGGGCATGGCCGAAGAGGAAGCGATCAAGAATAGCTTTATTTCAAACTCATTGGAAAAGGCGCAGGAGAAAATCGAAGGATTCAATTTTGATGCACGCAAGCATGTGCTGTCATACGATGACGTGATGAGCTACCACCGAACGCTAGTGTACAAGCGACGTCGTGAAATCTTGTTCAGCAATGAAGCAGTAATTACCGAAATCATCAACGAAGCGACGGCTCTTATTCCAGAAGGTGAAGCGGTAGTAAAGGAAAAACAGGCTGTAATGGGAACCGAAAAATTCATCGCAGCCTTGCGGCCGGCAATGCTGCAATTGACTGACCTGCTATGGATGGAACATTTGGAAGTCATGGACGCCACTCGTCAGTCAGTGAACCTGCGTTCATATGGACAGCGTGAGCCATTGGTGGAATATAAACGCGAATCATTGCGTTTGTTCCGCGAAATGGAACGCAGTTACAGCGAACGCCTGGCGAACTTCATCATGAATATGAATCCTGATGACTACACCGACGAAGCGCGAGCACAGCGCCAGTCAGGAGAGATGCCGCCTATTATGGATCTAAAGATGGGACGCAATGACAAGGTGACTGTTAAAAAAGACGGAAAGACTGAAGACATTAAATTCAAAAATTTGGAAAAATACCTTCAGGACGGATGGAAATTAATGCAATAAAAAAATGCCTCGCGGATGCGGGGCATTTTCGATGTTCATTTAATTCTTTAAGAACCAGGAGCGCGAAGTATGATAACACCTGCTTTGCCAATAGTTTCTTCTTCAGGGTACTGTATGTAACCCGAGTTGCTAATTTTTATAGCACCCTCTTTAGTCTTTGTAGATATGCATATTACATACGCACCAGCAGTATCCATTATTTTATATTCAAGAAATTGTTCTCCTGGATCAAGTTGATAGATTCTGTTCAGATCTTCAGTATCTTCTTTGTTTGGTATGAATCCCATAATAGAACGACTAATTCAATAATCAGTGCGGATAGAAATAAAAAATGC
>CAYRNU010000015.1:0-11047 GCA_964425795.1 uncultured Candidatus Saccharibacteria bacterium
GTAGTGCGGCTGGTGTTTCTTTATGAGATTCGCTTCTAGAATGAGGGCTTCGAGTACGCTTTCGGTAGGTTCAAACGTTACTGCATCTGATTTGGTGACCATATCCAAAATCGCCGGACCGCGGGTAGCGATCAGGTCTTTTGCAAAATAGCTTTTTACTCGATCACGCAGCGATGTGGCTTTTCCGATATATAAAATCTCACCGGCGGTATCGCGGAAGTAATAGACCCCTGGTTTGTCAGGTAGATTAAATTGTTGCAAATCTTGACTTTTCACGATATTTATTATATTTTCATAAAAAAATAAATCAACATACTATGGTAACATCGATATTATTGACCCTGTTTTTATTTGGAACCCTGATGGTTAACTCTCGGCAAAACAAACTTTTCTTTGCTACCGGCATTGAAATAATTTCTTTTGTCTTCGGACTCTCATTCTTTATCGGAGCTTATATGTGGGATTTGAATTTCGGTTCAATGCTGTTGCAATATTCCCTCATAATTGCCGGAATACCCGGATTGCTCATGAGACTTATTGGAATGAGAATTATTCGAAAGAGAATGGGATACAGTTGCAGAGCCTGTGTGACCTGTATGATTAGCGAATTTCTGCTTTTTATGCAGCTTTCCTTGATTATGACAGTAATTCTGATTGTGATCGTGCTGTTTGTTTCGTCAAATCCCATATTGTGGGCGGTTGTCGGAATATCATCGTTAAGTTTTGTCTTTGCTGGGTATCTATATTACTGGTTGAGTATGATGAAATACAATAAAGAAGAAGATGAAATTGCCTAAGCAAGAATTCTAAAAAAGCTGAAATTATAAATTTCAGCTTTTTTATTTCTAAATTAACCCTCGTACGTCTTTAATGGTGACAAGAATCAATACTGCGATAAGCGTGAAGAATCCAACAGTATAAATAGTCCCCATTATTTTCTGATTGAATTGTTTGCCGCGAATCCATTCCAGGATGGTTATCATAATTCTTCCGCCGTCGAGTGCTGGAAATGGCACAAGGTTGATAACTGCAAGGTTGATTGAGATAAGCGCCGTCAAAATAAGCAAGGGGGTTATGCCGCTTTTTTCTGCATCGCCTACAATTCCAACGAGTCCTACAGGACCGGTAACCGCGCTGGTGTCTACATTTCCTGCAAATAAACCTCCGATAAGATTTGCCATACCTACCGTTACGTCACGAGTCATGTGAACAGTCATTACTGCGCCTGTCGTGATCGATTTAAAGAATCCTAGTTGTGTTTTAATGATGCTGTCTGTTGCGAGTCCTACGCGATACGTATCCGACTTCTCGTCATATTCAGGAACCAGCACATAGCTAGCGTCCGGACTGGTTATGGTAATTGATTGATTTGGATTTTCAGCGATCAATTCATGAAGCGTTGCGGGGGCAGTACTGTGTGCTACTCCGTCCGGGGTGCTAATGCCTGTAATAATTGTGCCCGGAACAACTCCGGCGGCATCTGCGGGACTGTTTGGAACTACGTCCATAACCATGGTTTGTGCATCGGCGCTGTCCCCTGTAATGCTGGTAGATAACGGTACGCCAATTCCCAACACAACGCTAATGAGTATCCATGCAAACAAAATGTTGCATACGATTCCAGCAAATAATATTGCCAGTTTTTTTGCGGGATGCTTGAGCGCAAAGCTGCCTTTTGGGTTGGTTGCTATCTCGTCTTCGCCTTCCATTTTTACGAATCCTCCAAAGGGCAACAGGTTAAAAGTAAACACTGTTTCTTTCCAGCGGAATAGTTTTACCAGACGTGGAGGAAATCCAAATCCAAATTCTTTTACCGATACTTTGCATAATTTTGCAACCAAGAAATGTCCGGCTTCGTGAACCATGACTAATACCGACAATACGATAAGAAAAATAAGGACAGACATATACTACACAGTCATCAACTCTTCTTCTTTCTTTGCGAACAATGATTCGAGATTCTGATTGGCTGCATCAACTAGTTTTTGCATATCAGCTTTTGTGCGGAACGTTTCGTCTTCAGGCAATGCTGCCGCTTCAATATCCTTTTCTGTTTTCTGGCGCGCCTGGCGAACGGTAATGCGAGCATCTTCCATTTTTGTCTTGATAATCTTTACTATAGATTGTTTGTTTTCAGTAGTTAGCTGTGGCAAAATTGCGCGCAATCCGTTTGCGTCTACGGTTACTGAAAATGGCAACGATGAAGTGGTAATCGCCTTTTCGATTTCTTTTGAAACTGACTTGTCCCATGGGCTGATGCGCAATGTCTTTGGGTCTTCAGTGCCGATTGAGGCTATGTTTTTGATAGGCTGCAATGCTCCGTATACTTCTACCAAAATACCGTCCAATAATGCAGGGTTTGCGCGACCTGTAGAAATTCCCGAATACTCCTTGCGCAGCCACTCAGCCGCTCCTTCTAATTCCGTTTTAAGTGGTGAAAAATCAAATGCCATATATACAAACTATATCACGAAAAATAAAAAAACCGCCAACACTCATTTGAGTCGATGACGGTTTACAAATTCTAAAATACTTCTCTAAAAGTATCTTGTATCTATTTATAATGCAAGAGCTAAATATTCCAATAGTATTTTGTGTGAAGCGCCTTGGAGGTTTGCATATTTACGAACGGTCTGCAGTGTGTCCATAATTTTAGGTGTCGGATTATTTGCTTGTGCTACATGATCTTCAATTGCGTCTATTACTGTTCGCGTAATATCGCTTTTTGCTTCGTCAGCATCCGTTGCCTTTTTCAATAGCTTTTCAATGGTCGCAATGCGCGCGCTGGGTGAATCAGTTAAAAACTTTTTTGCATCAAACGCAATCGTCGTATCGGCAATAGCAATATCAATATTGATTTTTTGGATACGTGATTGGATTGTAGGCAGCAAAATATCAAACGATGGAACGATTAAAAAAAAGTGAACGCCGGGAGTAGGTTCTTCAAAAAGCTTGAGTAGTGCGTTTTGCGCTTCGTTAGTTATAGATGCTGCGCCGATGATGTAGACGCTGTGATTGTCTCCTGTTTTGTATTGAGCGATACGTGATAGCTCGCGGGCTTCATCTATGACAAGCGTCTGATGCATCATAATGCGCGGTTCCATAAAGCGTTCGCCGTTACCGGACCACCATGCTGCGATTGCGTTTGCAGTTTCTTGGCGATTTGCTGATACGACGCAATACGCGTGATGCAGTCGATCGCTGTTCAAATCAGAAAGAGCAAGCAAATGCATAGTGCTAGTTTTTGGTTACCATTACTTTTTTATAAGTTTCAAGGTGTTCTAGGGCAATACCGGTTCCCCGGACAACACAGAATAATGGATCGTCAGCAAGGCGGGCTTTTACTCCGGTTTTTTGGTAGACGCATTCTGCAAAATTGCGTAATTGTGAAGATCCCCCGGTCAGTATGATGCCGTTGTCGATAATATCAGATGCAAGTTCGGGCGGAGTCATTTGCAATACGTCCTTGATTGCGCCGATCATGGTATCGATTTCATGGCTGATTGCCTGAACGATTTCGTTTGTTGTGATATTGACTGAGCGTGGCAGTCCTGTCAGGTAATCGCGACCTTTGATAGCAATAGCTAGTTCCTCGTCTAGCGGCAAGGCACTGCCGATTTTCATTTTGATCTTTTCAGCAGTTCTGTAACCAATCGCCAAGTTGTGCGTTTTTTTGATGTAATCGGTTATCGATTGGTCTAGTTTGTCCCCTGCACATTTTACGGACGTGCACGATACGATTCCGCCTAACGAGATTACGGCAACGTCAGTTGTTCCGCCGCCGATATCAACCACCATGTGTCCATGCGCTTCGTGAATAGGAATTCCTGCTCCGATTGCAGCAAGAATAGGTTCTTTTACTACGTATGCGCGACGTGCGCCTGCACGCATTGCCGCTTCGATGACTGCGCGACGTTCTGTTGATGAGATTCCTGCAGGAACCGAGATGAGTACGTCAGGCTTGACCATACCCCACGAACCTAGTGCCTTGCTGATAAAATAGCGCAGCATTGCCTGGGTAATCCGATAGTCTGCGATTACGCCGTCCTTCATTGGGCGGTACGCAATAATATTGTCAGGGGTTTTACCGATCATTTCCTTTGCTTCGGTTCCTACCGCCAACACCTTGTTATCCTGTTCTGAAACGGCTACTACCGAGGGTTCGTTCAAGACGATGCCTTTGCCTGGAATAAATACCAGCGTATTTGCAGTTCCCAAGTCGATGCCGATTTTTTTGGAGAAAAGTCCCATATGGCGTGCAGTATAGCACAGCTTTGCATGCCTGAAAGTTTGACAAAGTTGTATTTATGCGAGATCATTATTGCGAGAATAAAAATAGTTTTTTCGTGATATGTAGATTGGAAAAAGCGTTAAGGTTCGTCCTGGCGCTTTTTTTGTTTGTTCTATTTCCCGTGCCATACTGAATGCATGTATCTGTTAACCGTCATGCCTATCAGCACCTCCGCCCATACCGATGTGCTTGATTATTTTTCAAAGGATATTGTTGCTCCAGGAATGATTGTTCGGGTTGCTGTGCGCAAAAAAATAATCAAAGCGTTGGTGTTAACCGCCACTCCTATTGCAGATGCAAAACATCGTATCAAGACATCTACATTTGCCCTGAAAAAAATCACTGACGTGATGGGCGCTTCTCCTATTAGCGAAACGACGATGCAGGCGATGCAACAGGTTGCTAGATTCTTGTCGGTACCAATCGGAGCCGTTATTGCGAATACAGTACCTGCCTGGTTGTTTGAGATGGAAACATCTTTTGAGCCAAAAAATAATAACCATCGCGATATGTCCATATCTGTTCTGCAAACCGGGATTGCGGAACGCTTCGCTTGGTATACGAATCAAATGAATGCAGGTAAGCGCATATTGATACTCAGTCCTACAGAAGATCACGCCAGCATGCTTCATAAAAATTTAGGAACTTCTTCCCTTTTGATTCCTCCAAAACCGTCAGCGAAAAAATTTTCAGAATTGTTGAAAAGCCTTGATCAAAAAACAGCCCAGATCATTATCGCTCAACCCGTCGGATTAGGATTATTTGATGTATTCAGTCCGGATATCGTAGTTTTTGAAAACGAACACGATAACAGATATGTTCGTCAGAAAGTTCCGCATATTGATATGCGCATGGTTGGCGAGCAGTTAGCCGCTGCACATAATGCTGACGTTGTGTATGCCAGCACGCTTGCCCGCGCATATTCCCACGCTCGCATCGGACTGAAAGAAATCGCATATGCTGTAGAGCCAGTCTGGCCGCAATTGCTGAATACGGATGTTGTTGGTTATAAAAAGGATGAAGACAAGCCGAAAGATCGGCAACATGATTTCTTCTCTCCTCGTGTTTTAGAGCAGCTAGAGCAATCCGCGCATACTACAACCTTAGTGTATGTTCCCCGCAAAGGCCTAGCTTCTATAGTCGTATGCCGCGACTGCGGGACTGCCGTTACTTGTCCGCAGTGCGAGCTTCCTTGCAAGCTGGTCGAAAAGAAATCGGGCGCTGCAACGACTCGGTGGTTTGCCTGTAGATACCCCGAGCATTTAATTCCAGCGCATGATTCCTGCGCGCAGTGCGGAGGACATCGGTTGGAGGGGTTGGGTGTATCGACATTGCGCATGCGCGATGAACTACAGACACTCTATCCGACAAAGAATATTTTGGTTTTTGATAATGATACGGCTGCAAAAAAAGCGCAGCAGAAAAAGATCGTCGAGGAATGGTATGCTGATCCGAATTCATTGCTGATTGCAACTTCGTTGATATTTCCATATTTAGATGAACGGGTAACTTCTACGATCATTCCGTCGCTTGATATGCTGTTGGCACATGGTAGTCCTGAAGCTCAGGAATCGATTCTGCATACGCTGTCGTTGATTGAAGAGAAAACCCAGCATCCAATTTTGGTACAGACTCGGTTGCCCGATACGCCTATATTTGCATCGGTAAATACGAGTACAGTTCAGTCATGGTTTGCGACTGAACAGGTATTACGTAAACGATATGGATTTCCCCCTTTCGGAGTCTGGCTGTCGATCCATGCACGTTTGACCCAAAAGACCGCACCTGTATTCCAGGCTAACGCGCAGAATATGCCTATCAAGGCTTATTCCCTAACGATAGTACGGGGTAGAAAGGAAAATGAACTGTACGGAAAAGCATTGTTTAAGATAGGTGCTAAGGATTGGAACCTAAAATATCAGGATTCAAAATTGGCAGCATTGCTGCGTGTGCTTCCGCCAGGATATTGGGTCGAGGTCGCGTCTGATAGTCGCTGATAATCCCCTTGCAAAAGATACTCAATATGGTATTGTTACGTGGTTATGGCATTAAATGTTGATGTACAAAAAAATCAGAACGAAAACAGCATGAGCCTATTGCGCCGCTTTTCACGTAAGGCAAAGTCAATCGGATACATGCGTTTGGTACGCACCAAGCGTTACTATGCTCGCAAGCCTTCAAAGCTTCGCCGCAAGCAGGGCGCATTGGCTCGTATTGAAATGACTGAGAAATACGAAGAGCTTAAGAAACTTGGTAAGATCGCGTCATAAGACGCATCATGACTATGCGTTGTATCATTGATACCGACGCCTTCACGCTGTTATCAGAGACTTCAGGCAGGATTCCAAACCTGCCTTTTGTCGATGCAAAAAATGCTATTTTAGGCAAACGCTATAATCTGAGTCTGGTGTTTCCAGATGCTAAAAAAAGCACCGAGCTGCATCTGGATTGGAAAGACGAAGATGGTCCCGCAAATATTTTGTCATTCCCTATTTCAAAAAATGCTGGAGAAATTTTTATCAGTCTTGATGCTGCAAAAACAGAATGTAAAAAATTCGGACTTGATTACAAAAATTATGTTGGATTTCTTTTTATCCACGGGCTGTTGCATTTGAAAGGATTGGATCATGGGGATATAATGGAGCAAGCAGAAAAACGTTTTTGCAAACGTTTCGCAATTGCATTTCCAGACGCATACTACTCGTCTTGATTATCCGTTAAATTTTACCATCATCCATGAAACAACACGTCACTGTCGGCATTGATATGGGAACCCACGCAACGCGCGTGATCATAAGTGATGGCTTTGATAAAACCGGATTGCCAAAAATAATTGGCACCACAAAAATCGAAACGCGTGGACTACATCATGGCTACATCGTCAATCAGCGTGATGCCGTACGCTCGCTAAAAAAGGCATGCGACCTTGCACAAAAGACCACCCAAGTATCATTTAAAAAAGCCCTGGTTTCTTTGGGCGGAATCAGTCTTTCGTCTGATATCGTTTCGTCATCGTTGACGATTCCTAAAAATCAAAACCATATTACAGAAAGCGATATCCAGCGCCTTACTCAAAAAAGCGAGGATATTTTTTATCAGCACGTGCAGAATCGTCGCGCGTTGCATGCATTTCCTCATGCATATGTTCTGGATGGAAAGGAAGTTTTGGGAAATCCTGTCGGCATGAAAGGAACTGAGCTCGAGGTAAAGACCGTTTTTGTTTCCGCGCTTGAGCATCATATCAATGATCTGCTGGATGCAGTAGATGAAGCAGGAATCGATGCTCTTGAAATCGTAGCTGCGCCTTATGCTGCGAGTTTAGCAACATTGTCTGAAAAACAAAAAATGACAGGCTGTGCCTTGGTAGATATTGGTGCAGAGACCGTATCGGTTGTCGTGTTTGAAAACGGATCGTTATTGTCAATGGAGGTGTTCCCTATAGGTTCGACTGATATTACTAATGATATTGCTCTTGGTTTCAAGATTCCATTAGAAGATGCCGAGAAAGTAAAACTTGGAAAAAGTGACGTCATGCTTCCTAAAAAACAGGTTGAAAAAATAATCGCAGCGCGATTGACTGATATCTTCCAGCTTATCGGAACTCATTTGAAATCCATCGGCAAAGACGGGTTGCTTCCCGCGGGCATCATTATTACCGGAGGCGGATCGCATTTGGCTCACATTGATATTACGGAATTTGCGCGATTGGTGCTCAGACTTCCGTCCCAGGTTAGCGAGGTTCGTCAGGTATCATACGAACGCAGAAAATCTCTTGACCCTTCATGGTTTGTCGCATACGGACTTACGTTCCTCAGCAATGCAGTTCAATCAAATACGAGCTATTTTGACCCTAATTTTAGATCATTCAAGAAGAAACTAAAGTCACTACTAGAACAACTACTCCCATAATTTGGGAGTTTTTGGTATTCCGGGTCGTTTCTGGTACAATAGCTCTATTATTCAAGAGTAATTTTACCTAAACGGAGTAACGAATTGTATGCCTAAAGTACAGCCAGATGTAGAAAGTTTTGCACGAATCAAAGTTATCGGAGTCGGTGGCTCGGGTGGCAACACATTAAATCATATGATTGATTCTGGAGTTCGCAGTGTCGAATTCATTGCGATGAATACTGATACTCAGGACCTGCATCACTCGCAAGCGCACAAGAAAATCCATATCGGCAAGAACTTGACCAAAGGTATTGGTTCAGGAATGAATCCTGATATTGGACGACAGTCTGCAGAAGAAACCAAGGCAGAAATTCAGGAAGCCCTAAAGGGTGCCGACATGGCATTCATCGCTTGTGGTATGGGTGGCGGAACCGGTACAGGCGCAACTCCCGTTGTTGCTCGCATTGCAAAGGAAACTGGCATCCTTACTATCGGCGTTGTTACCAAGCCGTTCAACTTTGAAGGACAGGAACGAAAACGCATTGCTGAAAAGGGACTGGAAGATCTTGAAAAGGAAGTCGACGCTTTGATTGTGATTCCAAACGATCGCCTTGCGGCACTGGCTGACAAGGAAACTAGTTTCAAAGACGCATTTAAAATGTGTGATGAGATTCTCCGTCAGGCAGTGGAAGGCATTTCAGAGCTGATCACCACTCCAGGTATTATTAATATTGATTATGCTGATATCAAAGCTGTACTTACTAATGCAGGACCTGCGTTCATGGGTATTGGTAAAGGAACCGGAGAAGACCGTGCACAGGAAGCTGTTATGGCTGCTATCAATTCCCCACTTCTTGAAATCAAGATGTCAGGAGCAAAACGCGTACTATTTGCAATTTCAGGTGGAGATGATTTGACGATGCACG
This sequence comes from uncultured Candidatus Saccharibacteria bacterium, assembly GCA_964425795.1. Classification (GTDB taxonomy): domain Bacteria; phylum Patescibacteriota; class Minisyncoccia; order Phycocordibacterales; family UBA1006; genus CAYRNU01. Next base: position 9,109 of record CAYRNU010000015.1, read on the forward strand.
AGGTTCAAGAAATTGCGAATACTATCTCTGATCATATCGACGGAGAAGCCAAAGTTATCTTTGGTGCAATCCATGACGACAAGCTTAAGAAGGGCGAAATCAAAGTTACTTTGGTTGCAAGCGGATTTGACGCCAATAATCTTCCTATGAAAAAAAATCTCTTTGGCACAACTCGTGAAGAGAAAGTCATCGCTGAACCCAAGCGCGAATTGAAAGTTGAAGCTCCTATTGTTAAAAAAGAAACTAAGATTATTGAAGAAATCGATCTTGATAGCGAGGATGAGGACTGGAATTCTGCAATCCCTGCATTCCTACGCCGCGGAAAGAAATAATTAATAAAAAAACATTATGTTCGAACTGATCATCGTTGGTGGAGGGCCCGCTGCGACGGCTGCTGCTGTCTATGCTTCTCGCAAGCAACTAAAGACACTGTTGATTACCGCTGAATTTGGTGGTCAGTCTGCTGTATCTGAAACCATCTTTAACTGGATTGGAACTCCCGAAATCTCTGGGGCCGATTTGGCAAAGAATTTCAAGGAACACGTCATGCGCCATGCAGATGATGTTATTTTGACTGTTATCGAGGGTGTATATGCGAATTCTGTCACGAAACAGGATGATCATTTTGTGGTTACGGCCGATGGAAAGAATTACAAAGGCAAAGCATTACTGGTCGCAACAGGCAGCAAGCGACGCCAGTTGACTGTTCCTGGGGCTGAACAATTTGAAAACAAAGGCATTACCTATTGTGCGTCATGTGATGGCCCGCTCTTTGCCGGAATGGATGTTGCGGTTATTGGTGGAGGAAACTCGGGATTTGAAAGTGCTGCGCAGTTATTGGCATATGCAAAAAGCGTAACCCTACTGCAGCACCGCGACAGCTTTAAAGCCGAACCTATTACGGTGGAAAAAGTGCTGTCACATCCGAACATGAAAGCATTTACCAATGCCGAATTAAAGGAAATCATTGGAGATAGATTTGTAACTGGACTTGTCTTTACCGACAAGACAACAGGAGTCGATACTTCCCTTTCAGTTCAAGGAATCTTTGTTGAAATAGGACAGACTCCAAATACAGCGTTCCTGGGAGATTTGGTTGAAAAAGATCCAGCAGGACATGTCGTAGTAAATCCAAGAAACCAGCAAAGTACATTGCCAGGCATCTGGGCAGCCGGCGATTGTACTGACGGAACCTATCATCAGAACAATATTGCCGCAGGTGATGCAGTAAAGGCATTGGAGGACATTTACATGCATCTACGGGCTAAATAAGAAGCACAAATAACTATGAAAACCGCTATTTAAGGCGGTTTTCATAGTTATTGACATATATTTATATATATTGTAATATATGAGTAAATCACATTCAAAAAATCAAAATATTATGAAGCAATCTAAGCACCCCTTACTGCTAGTTTTCCAGGCAGCGCAACAATCGGATTTGTTTGTTTTTGCTGGACAACATGATCCATTTCCACTCGCAACATCAAGTAATTTTGCCAATATTGTTTCAATTAGACAATGTTTCTTGGCAAAAAAAGAGGTAAAGAAAAGACACTTTCTTTTTATGTCCTGGGATTCAACAAAGTATAATATATGTGGAAAAATTGAATTTTCTAAACTTGTTGGAGACAGTGACAACAATGATCCATCGCTGATTACGATCACCGCTTCCATATATGATGAAAAAAATATGAAACTGGCCGAAAAACTTATTTCATACCTTGGTGATTTTAAACAGACGATCTGTATTCTAGCAGCATTGGAAGAACAAGATCATTTTCCAATAAGTGTAGAACCTACTTAATTTAAATCGATCTTCTTACTTAAAAGAGTTATGAAATTCATAGCTCTTTTTTTATTGCAGATGTGACTCTACGGAGAATCGAACTCCGATTTCCAGGATGAAAACCTGGCGTCCTAACCGTTAGACGATAGA
>CAYRNU010000016.1:0-4938 GCA_964425795.1 uncultured Candidatus Saccharibacteria bacterium
AACCGTTGATGCAGAAGTCAAAGAAGAGGCAGTACAGTCCGATTCTTTGATCGACGTATTGCTTGCAGCCGCACCTCTGTTTTCATTTGCTACCAAGGACACAGGAAGCGTTACTTGCGGTGGTTTTGTAACATCAGACTTGCCAGAAAAAGCATTGCCGAGAAGTTTAAGGATAGTTATGACGGTGTCATCGTCCGATGGCTATGCGCCAGAGGAAAAGCCTATTGTTGAGTTCAGTAATAACCTTGGCGCGCTGCTTGAATCCACTGATGATGCATCTGAACCTACTGTAGCTGACGATACCGAGTCAGCTGATGCAATGCCTGAATCTGAAGAAACGACAGTAATAGAAGAAAATCCCTTAGAACCTGTCGGTCAGGAGGAAATTTCAGGCGTAGTGGATGATACTCCAACTACAGAAGAATCAGCTGGCGAGGAATCATCTGGCGCTGAACAATCAGAACCTCCCGCAGAACCTCTGTCATTTTTTGTATCGTATGCATTTGCTCAGGAATCAGATGGAACATCAATCGAATCTGTTGAAGAACCTTCGCAATCAATTGACCCGTCTCCTGTCGTTATAGAAATGACTGAAGAACCGACTGAGACCGCTCAGCAGGATCAGTACGACCAAGAACCCGAGACATCTGCATTTGCTAATGCTGGTTTGGAATTATCACTGGATGTCGCTAATTCTGGCGGCGATTCAGCTGAATCAGATGATGCCGTCGAGTACGTTGAAACAGGCAATACTCTGTCAAGCACTCCGGTTATGGTTATAGAGGTAAGTTTTGATGGTGGCGCAACCTGGAATATAGCTGGTCCCATAACAGCCGAAATGATTCCACAGGAAGCGGCAGACGTTAGCGTCTCTGTTCCGATTAACGATCCGTTGTTTTGGATGCATGTGGATCAGTTGCAGATGCGTATGACTCGAGTTCTGTCAGGCGAGTTTTCCGATATGGAAATTACCGTAGAGTATCCGCATTTTGAATTGGAATATGATGACGCCGCACTCATGCCTGATTTTTTTGCGAACGATATTATCGATATCAAATCAATAGGAGATCTAACGGTGTTTGTGTTGGAACACAAGGAAACGAAATCTCGTGCAATCTGGATTTTCCAATCTACGGGTGGTTCGCAGTGGACTCAGGTATCAGGGGTTGGAGGGATTTCTCCGTTTGTGCCGATCGGATTGAAATCAATATATCTGTTTTGGGTAACGGCTGATAATAATTCAATTCAGGGATACGATACTTCTTCGCAGACGATTTTCGGCATGACGATTGATCGCGAGCGAGCGCGTCTATCGTTTGGCTCAGACGGAGAAGTAGTTATTTACGAGAATAAGCAATTGTCATTTAGCCGTGGAATTGATGCAGACGTGGTTCAATCAGACAATGATCCGACTCTCGTTGATCTGTTCATCAAAGAATACGTAGATGTCGCGCGTGAAATGGAAGCCGCTCTTTCAGCAGCAACGACACTTGAGCCTGAAATTACCGAACCTGAAGCCGTGCGAGAAAATTCATTCGTCCGCGATCTGGTTGATAATACAAAAGAGTCGGCAGACGAAATTCCGCGCGTAGAGGGAGAGGTGATTATTGATTTGCAGGCGGACGATTCGATTCATGCGGTTGATATTCAGCCGACGTCAGATTCTCAAGAATCATCATCCGCTAACGAACCAGAACCTGTTACGATAACGGAAGCGTTTTAATTGTATGTTCAAGAAGATTATCCAATCATCAATACTTATTTCTTGTCTTGTGGGCGCCCAGCTATTGCCGGGTTTCTTTTCCGGTATCGAGCATAAGGAATCATCAATTCCTAAGGCCGAAGCCGTGGGAACCTATACTCCCACGGGAGGTGCTTCTATAGTGGGAGTTACCGGAGCAAACAACTCTTCTGTTGCTGCGGCGTTCACATCAACATGGAAGGGGACCTTGGCTAACGACGGCGTTATGTGGCAAACAGGCTCAAATGTATCTGGTCTGGATTCGCAGCTTACATTCAATAATGTTGCATTGCGCAATGCAAATAAAATGATCGTTACCGTAAATGCAAACGCAGGATCGGTGACTCTGCAGCGTTTTTATCAGATTTGCGATTGGGTATCATCGACAGGGACAGACAATCCTGCCGATACCCAGTGTACTGGCGGCGGATGGAGGACGTTGAATAAAACGAACGGAACAACAAGGGCGGCTATTGCTGAAACAACCGAGCGTATTTATACGTGGCAGATTTATGACGGCTATTTTGCATCATCAATGACATCAACGACGCCAGTATCTACGCCGCTTTCAAATTTTGTTTCTGGTGGTAATTCGATCTTGATCCGCGTGTACTCGCCAACTTCTGGTTCGGTCAATCATTTTTGGGATTATGCCGGGATTGATCTTGTTATTGACTCAGTCTATTCTCCTGCGGGAGTCACTCAGGTTTCCGGAGGTTCTATCACCACGGGCTATGCAAGTATGGAGAACCCGCCGGCTCTTATTTCTGGAACCGGCGGTACTACCGGATCGGATAACGTATACTTTACCGTTCCGGGAACAGCGGGATCAATTGCTGAATTCTATACCAGCTATCAAGACGTAAGGACGTACAATGGCGTTAATACTATTCTGCTGTCGTCAGAATATTCATGTACGAACACTGGTCCGTCGTTTACGCCCCGGCTGTATAATTTTACGACGAGCTCTTGGACAAGCCTGACAACCGCGATACCGTGCAGTACAAGCGATGCTACCGGACGTTTCGCTTTAAATAATATTAGCGTTAATGACTATATTTCTGGGGGAGAGTTGAGGGTCGGCTGGGTTGGCTCGACGAACTCGACTGTTGGATTTCGTTTGGATTCCGAGTATGTAACGCTTGGGTCAGTGAATGCGAACAGTTCTTTGTGTGAAATATCGTTCGGTACGGGTACCGCTACGGACTGTACCAATACCCGGGATTACGATTCTCGATTGGGTAGTCCGTCAGTCTGGACAATTACTACCGAGCTTGAATCAACCACGATGGCGCATGATTATTATCCTCAGGATAATGACGCCGATGCTACAACCGGCGAGGCTGCAGCAAGTGCAAACGTTTCTTTCCCTGTGACGATGTCTCCGGGAATGCAGCTGGTCGGTACCGGGGTCGCCATGAATGCGCGATCGAACGCAGCTACGCTTACTCAGCGTATTAGTATCCGTAACTTTGGAACTCAGAACCCTGCGACAGCGTGGACTGACAGTACTTTGAATATTACCGGTACTGCGTATAGCTATGCCGATGCAATTACAAACTCTACGCTGCAATTTTTCTCGAGTGGTGCTTCCGATCAGATTGATACCGTAAATGATCGTATTAACCTGCGATTCAGGACAAGCACTTCAACTGCGACCACCAACCAAACGCCAAGCATTGATTTCCTGATGGTATCTCCTCGATGGGTGGAAGATATAGTAAATCCGCGTACCACGCTTCAGGATACATTCCATGCAACATCGGGCGCTTTGATTACCGGAGCAGCAAACGCGATAACTTCTGGTGCGACTTCCGGTAACACCGGTTCGTGGAAAGGAACTTTGGCGGCAGGTAACTATAACTGGGGAGTTACATCGAATGCGGTTTCGGGATTGAATCAGCAGCTTACTTTTGGTGGCGTTGAGTTGAACGGTGCAAATAAAATGGTTGTCAATATTCGTGCAAGCGCTGGTGCGACAACATTGCAGCGCAGATATCAAATCTGCGACTGGGTATCCACGACCGCTGTTGACAATGCTGCGGATGCTCAATGTACTGGCGGCGGATGGAGAACATTAAACAAGACCAATGGAACACAGCGAGCAGTGATAACCGCAACGGCCGCTACAACGTACGGCTGGCACATCTATGATGGATATTGGACTACCTCTTTGACGGGCAACACTCCGGTATCGACACCGCTTTCAAACTTCGTATCTTCGTCAGGAAATATATTGATACGTGCACATTCAACCAGTGCCGTTGCAGTCGTGCATTCTATCTCGTACGCATCGGTAGAGGTTGCTGTTGATCCGCTGTATTTTGCCAGCGCTTTTACTCAGCTGGCCGGTGGTACGGTGACTACAAGTTATGTAAATACAGCCAACCCACCTACCATTATTTCAGGAGCTGCGGCGACGGGATCAGATAATGTCTATCTCACGGTTCCGGGGACCGCTGGGGCATCTGGCGATTTTTATCTGTCGTATAAAAACATAAAAACCTATTCTGATATGAATGCCATTTTGGTGCGCTCAGAATATTCGTGTAGCGTAGCTACTGCTGGATTAAACCTTATACCGCAAATATACAACTTCACCAGTGCATCGTGGGAAAACCTTACCTCGGCGACGATTGCATGTAGCATTACCGACGCTACTGCCCAATTCGTAAAAGGGAACATATCGATAGGCGACTATGTTTCAGGAGGTGAAATTCGTGTTCGATGGAGAACCAGCGCAAACAGCACTACTGCAGCGCGGCTCGATTTCCAATATGTGCTAGTGGGTTCGGTAAATGCCGACAGTTCTATGTGTGAAATTTCGTTTGGTACTGGTGTCGATAGTAACTGTGCTAACACTCGCACGTACGATTCTTTGGGTACTCCATCGGTCTGGACAATAACTTCAGAGCCAGAATCGGCAACTATGTCGAGCGATTTTTATGGTTTTGATAATGATACGGATGCGACGAACGCAGAACATGCTTCCGCTGCAAACCTCAGTTTCCCAGTAACCTTACCTGACTTCTCGCAGCTGGTTGGTTTGGGATATGTGAATGCATGGCAATCGGGTTCCACGACTATGACGACACAGTGGGGAATTCAGGATGAATCCGGACAGGTAAACACTACGGGAGGATGGCTGGCATTTGGGGGTACCAATGCATTGGCAAGCTATACCTATCAGGATCCGG
>CAYRNU010000016.1:4948-10999 GCA_964425795.1 uncultured Candidatus Saccharibacteria bacterium
AGGATCCGGTTACGGTGAGCTTTATTACTACAAACCATGAGGATTTTTGGGACAGCAGTGCAAATGTCTCCAATCTGCGCATGCGTACGACGCTCTCTACGCTAGCTTCGTCGACAAACTCGTTGGTTGATTTTGCGATGGTAGCGCCACGATGGCTGGAAGGACCTGTCGTCCAGAGTCTCGCGTTCTCGATTTCCGATAACACCATTGCGTTTGGTGCTTTATCAAACGGTTCTGCGCGGTATGCCACCGGCGATTTGTTGGGTAGCGGTAGCGAGGTCGAAGCTCATACATTGTCGGCAAGCACGAATGCGGCAAGCGGATATACGATTACCGTAACAGGGAGTACGCTGAATTTTGGCGGAAATGATATTGACGCTATTGGCGGAACTAACACTGCTTCTGCTGTTGGAACCGAACAGTTCGGCTTGCGAGCGACAGCGACAGGCGGTAGCGGTGCCGTATCCGCTCCATATGCAGCTGCAGGATTCGCTTTTGATACGGCTTCAATGCCGGATGAATTCGCGGCTTTGACATCAAGCGATCCAACCACAACGACCTACTCGACCAGGTATTTGGCAAATATTGCTACTACGACTACGGGCGGAACCTATGGCACGGTGTTGACCTATACGATTACTGCGAATTATTAACAGGTGCTGGATGTATTGTTTTTAATCATTCGGTGATATAATCACGGTATATATGAAAAAATTTATAATAAATTCGGTGTATCGTTTTGCAGTGGTATTGGTGATCGCAGTCATGGTGGTTCCGCTAGCCTCGTTGCAGGCAGCTGCTATTACCACGGTTTCCGATCTCCTCTCTTCTCAAAAAGTTAGCACCCTTTCAAACCATCGTATCCGTTTCATTACGCCAACAGGTGTAACAACAGGGCAAACGGTTCTCATTACGTTCCCAGCAGGCTTTACTATGGGTACATTCAACGTTAACAATGTTGACATCGCTATTTCTGCCGGTGCATCATGTGCCAGTTTTACTGATGCAACTGTAGCCGCTTCAAACGGTGCGACACAGTGGGGAGTAGCCCAGGCTTCACAAACTATTACACTTACTGCTCCTTCGTCAGGTACCCCTGTTGTTGCTGGACGTTGTATTGAAGTTGAAATCGGATCAAATGCAACCTTTGGCGCATCCGGTGTAACACAAATTACCAACCCTGCCAGCCCAGGAAGTCAGGCGATAACAATCAGCGGTGGTACGTTTGCTGACTCAGGTACTGCTACTGTGGTTATTATTTCTGATGACCAGGTTCAGATTTCTGCTACCGTCGCACAGACGCTGACATTCTCAATTTCTGACAACACGATTGGTTTCGGTTCGCTATCTGATTCCGCAGCGCGCTATGCTACAGGCGACACATTGGGTTCAGCCTCAGAAGTTGGGGCACATGATATGTCTGCCTCAACTAACGCGACCTCAGGATATTCAATTACTGTTGACGGAGCAACGCTTACTTCAGGAGCCAACACTATTACTGCTATCGGAGCTTCAAACACCGCTTCTGCTGTTGGCACCGAACAGTTCGGTATTCGCCTAACTGCTACAGGCGGTAGCGGTGCCGTATCCGCTCCATATGCAGCTGCAGGATTCGCTTTTGATACAGCAGCTTTCCCAGATCAAGTTGCGGCAGCTACCGGTGCCTCAGCTTCAACAACATACTCGACTCGTTACTTGGCAAACATTGCTACGTTAACAGAAGCGGGTGCATATTCAACTGTTCTTACCTATAACGCAACAGCTAACTTCTAATTTAATTACACTCTTTTTATATGAACCTGCGCACCTTCCTTGCCACCACAATCCTTATGGCTACGGCGTATTTTGGTTTGGCATCGCACGCTCATGCGCTGACGGTGTCTCCAGCGCGCCTTGAAATTGGAGGAGAACCAGGAACTACCATTGGAGGAGAAATTATTTTATATAACGAACAAGACGAACAAAAGACGTTTTATTTGTCATCTGAAAATTTTGAAGCGCAGGGTGAGTCAGGAGCTCCTAATTTTGTTGCCGCGACAGAAGGTTTGGCAACCTGGATTAATGCAAATCCAACAGTAACTCTTGAAGCAGGCGGAACTGAAACTATCCCTTTTACTATTACGATTCCATCGGATGCTCGTCCGGGAGGACATTTTGCGGCGATATTTTGGGGAACGAGTCCTCCAAATGACAATGGACAGGTTACTGTAGGTGCGCGTGTGGGAGTTCTCTTACTATTGCGCGTAGCAGGCGATATTACTGAAAAGGGAGGAATTAATGAGTTCAATACACTCAATAGTGATAAATTCTATACGAACAAGCAGATGACATTCGTATATCGTTTTCAGAATGCTGGAGATGATCGCTTGCTTCCAGAAGGAACATTGAAGATAAAAAATATTTTTGGAGCAACAGTTCAGCAATTGAATGCCAACGAATCTCTGGGAAATATTTTACCTGGCAGTACTCGAAAATTCCAAGTTAATTGGAACGGAGGGACTCCCGATAGCACTAATGCAAAATTCTCTTTCAAGAATGAATTGCAAAATGAATGGAAGCACTTCGGTTTTGGTTGGTATAAGGCAACATTAGATGTTACTTACGGAACTGCGGGTACTCGCGAGGTAGCAAGTACTTCATTCTTTGTCTTTTCGTGGATGATCGTTGTTATTATTGTTCTAGCGTTAATCATCGTTATTGGCGGCGGCCGATTGGCATTGCGCAAATACAATAAATTTATCATCAAGCAGGCGCAGCGATATGCATATCAGATCCAGAAACAAAAAACTACTGACACACCTGACACCGATCTCTAGCTGTCTTGTCCTACTTTTTTCTGCACATACAACAGAGGCCGTTTTGATAAGCAGTTCTGATACGGTAATGGTAACTGCACAGGTCGGCACTATTATCCCTCCCATTATGGGCGGAGGAGGGATTTCTTTTGGATATTATCCTCCCGTTTATCCCGAGATTGTTTTTGAGTGCAGCGACGGCATTGATAATGACAGCGACGGTCTTATTGACTGGGGGCGCGATCCTAATTGCCTCTCGAATTTAGGAGTATCTGAAACTGAATATGTATTTGAGAATCCGTATTTTCCTGTGATTACTGATCCGTCAGTACCTCCTGTCGGTGAGGACGTTATAGAGTATCCTGACACTGAATTAGGTAGCGTTTCTACCGATAATCCGTATTACCAATGGCCGCTTCATTTGGATACCGCTGCGACAACGCCGTATCCATGGTCATTGCCAATGCCTGAAAATATCGTTCTGTATCCTATTTTGGGGTTACTTGTATTTCTATACAATATCAAGCCAAAAGGAAGAGAAGCTACGCTGCTTCAGTGGGTATTGCTGGTGGCAGGGGCTTTTCCTATTACTGCAGCGGTATTGTTGTATCCTTCGCTGTACACCATTTCTTTAGGGGTCATTTTTGCAGGCTTTGCAGTATTGCGACACGTCACGCGCTGGTGGTAGTTTCGTAGTGTTTTCTAAATATATGCTATAGTCATTATATGAGAAGGTATGTCGGAACGATTATTGCATTCGCTTCGATTCTGGGGCTAGGGATCATAGGTATTTTGGTGGGGAATAATCTGGATTGGTTTGAAGCGAACGGTTCGCAACCTGCACGTACTGAATGTTTTGACAAAAACTGCTAACTCCTGTATTGTTGGTTTCTGTAGGCCGTAGACGGTTGAGTCGGTTCCAGAAATGGAGACGTTAAAGTTGCTCTCCCGAGGTTTGAATAGGAATCCAATTTGGTTTTTCATATTCACGCAACAACGGCCCGCAAGGGTCTTTTTATTTATCAAAATAATGCTAAGCATTATGGCAATTACAAAAGCAAAGAAACAAAGCATTTTGAGCGACGTTTCAACAGCTCTTAAGGATGCCGCATCAATCGTGTTCGTACACTTCAAGGGTCTTTCTACAAAAGACACTGAACAGTTGCGACAGTCGCTATTTGATAACCAGGCTGGTTACAAGGTGATGAAGAAAACATTGTTGAAGCGTGCGCTTGATGCCCGCAACATTTCTGGCGATATGCCAGCAATCGAGGGTGAAATCGCAATTGCCTACAGTACCGATTTGATTGCTTCCGCTCGCGAAGTGCACGAGTTTGCAAAAACTCACAAAGGTCAGATCAGTATTGTCGGTGGCGTCTTTGATGGCGCATACATGGACCAGGCGGCCATGATGGAAATCGCTACGATCCCATCTGTTCACGGTCTCCGCGGTATGTTCGTTAACGTTATTAACTCACCAATTCAAGGTTTCGTTTCGGTTCTCGGTCAGATTGCCGAAAAGAAAGCTTAATTATTTAATTAGTTTTTCTTAAATCTATGTCAGAAGAAACACAGACAGTAGAAACTTCAGTAGAAGTTCCTGCAAAATTCAAGTCAATTGTTGAATCAATTGAAACTATGTCAGTTCTTGAACTTCACGAACTGGTAAAGGTATTCGAAAAGAAATTCGGCGTATCAGCCGCGGCAGCCGCAGCGCCTGCAGCAGCCGGTGCCGGAGCAGCAGATGAAAAGAGCGACTTTACCGTTGTTCTTACATCAGACGGTGGAGCAAAGATTCCTGTCATGAAAGTGGTAAAGGAAGCTTTGGGTCTAGGTCTAAAGGAAGCGAAAGATTTGGTAGACAACCTTCCAGCAACCTTGAAAGAGGGAGTAAAGAAGGAAGAAGCCGAAGCTATGAAGAAGCAGCTCGAAGAAGCTGGAGCAAAGGTAGAATTGAAATAATTTTCTGTTCACAAAAAACCACCCAAAAGGTGGTTTTTTGCCATATGGCTAAGGTAATGATACGGTTATAAAAAATCACTTATATATGGGAACAGAAATATTTATACCTGATGATCATCTGCTGCATCCTTCGTTTGAATTAGATCAAACGTTACTTTCGTCCGCAGGCAAAAGTTATTTGTCTACAGCGTGTTATCGTATTGCGGTCCAGAAGTTTGTAGTAAATAAAGACGATACAAAATTTCATCAGCTAGTGTCTCAGATTATCATGATGCATGGCCGCATACGGTATATACCTATTAGCCGTATGTTCGATATCTGCAATAGCTCGATTCTTTCAAAAAGAAATGTGAACGATGTTTTCTTTGTTCGTGATGCGTATGGTGAATGCCAAGTATGCGTAGCTATACTGGACGGGAAAAAACCACCTCAGTATGCCTGTTATTCTTTGGATCAAGTTGCTCACAAAATAGCGCTTCCCAAAACCATGGTATATGTCAGAACCAGATTCAGTTGGTAAGAAATGTATTCATGAAAGAGCCTCAAAACAGGGCTCTTTTTTGTTTGGAAATACAAGCTTCTTTAGTATTTTCCACAGTTTTAAAAATATTTATTAAATTTGCTTGACATATATTCTCATCTGAATATAATGGTGGGCATTGTTTGGAAAAGAAAGAACAACCCTATATCGAAGCTTTCGGAATGAGCTTCCCACGAAACTCCCTAGAGTAATCTAGGAAGAGGGAAACCTTTTTGCGAAACGCTTCGAATAGAAGCGCTTTTTTATTTCCAAATACGATCGTTGACAACCAAATGCCATCCTTACTAGGGTCCGTACATGGAGTACTGACCCGGGTCTTTTCAGGAATGATTAGTAAGAGATGGAGCCGTCGGATTCCCGGAGAGGATGAAGACGGCACAGGTAAATAAAATTGTAAAAAACCAAAAACACAAATTAGTGTGTTACTTGTGATGTATAGATTTCCTAATAGGAAATTAAGAGCATATGGCGGATGCCTTGGCTGAAAGGAGCGATGAAAGACGTGGACTAGCTGCGATAAGCTTCGGGGAGGTGCTAATCAACCTTTGATCCGGAGATTTCTGAATGGGGAAACCTCTTCTGGGTTATGCCAGTTGACCGTACGTTTGTACGGAGCGAACCCGGGGAACTGAAACATCTCAGTACCCGGAGGAACAGAGAACAATAGTTATTTTCTTAGTAGCGGCGAGCGAAACGGAAAGAGCCCAAACCAGTGCGTATTCTTTGGAATTTTGCGCTGGGGTTGTAGGGCAC
>CAYRNU010000017.1:0-5087 GCA_964425795.1 uncultured Candidatus Saccharibacteria bacterium
CGCATCTACTCCGTCTGTTTCGATGAATTTCCATGGCACACCGATGATTTTTCGCATTGGATTTTTTGGGGCATTGCGTTCTGTATCAAAAAGAGTTGTTGCATCGTAAGTGTCATAATGACTGATTGCATTAAACAAAAGCTCTGTGTCAGCAACCGTTTTTGCAAACGGTCCAATCTGATCCAACGATGATCCCATCGCCATCAATCCGTGACGCGATACGGTTCCGTACGTAGGCTTCAATCCCACCAGATTACAAAAACTTGCCGGCTGTCGGATTGATCCACCCGTATCCGATCCAAATGATGCCAACGCTCCACCCATAGCAACTGCCGCTGCAGCTCCGCCTGATGAACCTCCTGGAACGCGTTCAATATCAATAGGATTATGCGTCATACCAAAGGCACTGGTTTCAGTAGAAGAACCCATGGCAAATTCGTCCATGTTGGTGCGACCAATAAATACAACTCCCTCTTTTTTTAGATGTTCAGTAACTGTCGCATCATAGGGTGCAACATAACCAGTCAAAATCTTTGATGACGCAGTCGCTTTTTTTCCTTTAATCAAAATATTGTCCTTGTAAGCGATCGGAATACCGGTCAGAGGGCCCTGCTTGCCAGCAGCAATCAATCCATCAGCAACGCGCGCCTGCTCGATAACATCGTCGTATACCTCCAGATATGCATTGATTTCAGCATTATCTTTTTCAATAACAGCAAGTACGGCTTCAGCCAATTCAACCGCAGTGAATTCTTTGTTTTTCAATTTATCATGCGCATCCGCAATCGTTAGGTTTTTGATATCGATCATATATTAGAGAATTTTTTGAACCACAACATAGGCATCTTCTGATCGAGGCGCATTGGCAATAAGGTCTTCTGAAAAGCTTCCTGGATTGTGCAGTACTTCATCGGTACGCAAGATATTGTGATGCGCCAAATCGGGCACAGGAGCTGATTCTGCAACCGCTCCGATTTGCTCGACATATCGTACTATCGCCGAAAGATCGGCGGCAATTTCATCCATTTCATCGTCTGCAATATGAATGCGTGCCAATTCGGCAAGCTTTGCAATATCAGTTCGTTCCATAACGGGTAGTATAGCTAAAAAACCTTATTTTTTCAATAATTTCAGGAATTCTACTTCATTCATAGTTTGGACGCCTAATTTCTGTGCATCAGTAAATTTACTGCCTGGATCATCCCCCGCCACTACATAGGTGGTTTTTTTAGATACTGAATTAGTTACACTTCCTCCTAGCGATTTTATATGAGCCTTTGCATCATCACGACTCATGGATTCGAGTGTTCCCGTCAATACGAATGTTCGCCCAGCAAACGGCTGAGGTCCGACATTTTCTTGCACAGGATTTTGAATGTCCAAAAATGATACCAAACGATTCAACATCGCCGCATTATGAGCATCCGCAAACCAATCCAGCATTGATTGCGCAATTCTACCCCCAATGCCATTCAATGATTCCATGTCCTCAAAGCGCGCTGCACGTAATTTTTCCAAACTGCCAAATGCTTGTGCCAAATCTTCGGCTACCTCTTCCCCCACATGACGGACCCCCAACGCAAACAGCAGACGCCCTAGCGTTACTGTTCGAGCATTCATAATTGCATTGATCAGGTTTTCTGCAGATTTTTCCTTAAACCCTTCCAATTCCAGAATATCTCCCAATTTTAATTCGAACAGATCTGCAGGCTCGGTGACCAATCCCTCAACCATTAGCTGTTCTACGATCTTGTCTCCCAACCCGACAATATTCATTCCCTTCTTTGAAACAAAGTGGATCATTTTTTCCAATTCGACGTCAAACATGCGAGCATTTTTCACATACCATGCAGTTCCTTCCTTCCCCTTCTCGCCGATAGCTTCCTTTACCAATTCCAATCCATGTTTTTTTGCGTACGCCTGCAGATTGAATTTCTTTTCAGACCCATTGCGCAATTCCATCAACGGTTTGATCACTTTTGGAATAACGTCTCCTGCCTTTTTAATAACTACAGTATCGCCAATACGAACATCCAGACGATTAATTTCGTCTTCGTTGTGCAGGGTCGCGCGCGATACGACCGATCCTGCAATGCGTACTGGTTTCAAATGTGCGACAGGAGTCACGACGCCGGTACGCCCTACCTGTAATACAATGTCTTCCAAAATAGTGGTCGTTTCTTCTGCCGGGAATTTATATGCAACAGCAAAACGAGGCGCCTTTGCGGTATATCCGAGCGCACGAGAAATCTTTTGCGAATTGATCTTGATTACTAATCCATCTACATCATAAGGCTGATGATGGCGCTTCCCGATCCATGACTGATAGAATTCTTCGACGGCTTGAATGGTTTTTACAATCGCATATTCCTTGTTTACGGAAAATCCCAATTTCTTGAGCATCATTAATTCATCTTCCTGCGTGTCAAAAGTTTTTTCGGCAAGCTCGATATCATACACAAATGTCTGCAGATTGCGGGATTTGGTAACGCCAGTATCCAATTGACGCAGTGAACCGGCCGCAAGGTTGCGCGCATTTGCATAGGCAGGCTCGTCGCGTTTCAAACGCTCTGTGTTGATGCGTTCCAATTCATCACGGGCAATCCACGCTTCGCCAACCGCAACAAAAGTACCAGGAACTACGACAGTATGCGGAATAGTTTTTATAGTTTTTAAGTTCTCGGTAATATTTTCACCAACGCGTCCGTCCCCTCGTGTCGCGCCCTGGACAAACACGCCATCCTGGTACGTTAAAACCACTTTCAATCCATCAATTTTTAACTCGAGACAATACTCAAGCGGTTCGTCAGCAAGAGACGCTTCTTTTGCAATCATGCGCTTGATCTTTTCTTCCCACGCTTGCAATTCTTCATATGAAAATATGTTGTCATATGACCATTGCGGGCTCTGATGCTGAACCTTTTCAAAATGATCAAGAACAACCGAACCCACCTGTTCGGTAACCGACGCTGATGATTTCAATTCTGGAAAATCTGCTTCCAATTGCTGCAATTCACGGACCAAGGCGTCGTAGGCCTCATCGGAGATTTCTGGGGCATCAAGAGTATGATATAAATTCGCATGCCGACTTATTTCAATGGCCAATTGCGCCATCCGTTTTCGGGCTTGAGACTGGTTCATATGACCATTCTACCACGGCTATGGGCGTATTGTTGAGCCTCCAAAAACAGGTATTTCAGTGCGCGTCATTGAGGTCGTTTCTACAGCAGTAGTAGCAGATATTGTTGTGCTGGCCGCTGCTGTAGGCGTAGCTACAGGCGGCACTACCGTAGAACCAATACTCGAACCTGTGCCAAAACTATTTCCTGCGGTAACTATTCCGTTTGGATATTTAACATCAAGAACTCGCTCGAGCAATAACGGATCAGTGAGCACCGGTTCTGCATTTGCATCACATACATTGTATCCTCGAGAAAGTATGTACGTGTATTCCGTAGCATTGTCACCAACAAAAAACTTATCTATGTACACATGCGCGCACGGTAGATTAGTTGACGTACTGCCAATAATAGGCGCGAGCGGCAAATCGAACTCAAACACTCCCGGTGCCGAAGGATTAACCGTAATAGTAGTATCGGCACATTCGATAGTTCCTACTGATGATGAAGAAAAGTGAAGCAGGCTATCATAATACAACGCGCACTCTACCCCGCTATCAGCCGCAGAAAATGCCAGCTGCGATTCGCGTGCCGTGCTCGACAAGACATTCTGTTTTATTGAAATGGTAAATACTCCTGCGCCGATCAATAAAATAATCGAAGCGATCAATACTACAAACAGGATAACAAATCCTTCATGGCCTTTTTGAGTTTTTGAGAATGGACGATTCATATTATTGCCAGTCGGTTAAAATAGTATGCATTTCGACAAACCGAGTACCGGTACCAACAGTCCAGCTAACGCGGGAATGGACAGCATATTCTACGGTTCCGATAAGCGGAACCGAGAGCTGTGGCTCAACCGTAATGCTTCGGGTGAATTTGGTAGCAGTTGCAGGACCAGAAGGCGTTGCTGTATACAATCCGTTTTCTATAAATAACGGAGTACAACCCGATCCGCACAGAGCCAGCGTCGGCACAAGAGCAGAATACGTAATGTCGCAGGGCGATGTCGCAGTGCACATCGAAAAATTAATATCCCAGGGCGTTCCGTTGCCAAGCGTGGTAGTATCGCGGACATTGCGCACTATTTCTAATCCCTCTTGGGCCAAATATTCTGCGATTATGACTTCCTTTGCGCGATTTACCGAGGAAACACCTCGAGCCGAAACCGTTGCAAGGGCGACCAATGCGGTTGAAAAAATGAAGATCGCCACCAACGTTTCAATCAGCGTAAATCCTTGTTTGTTTGTATATTTTAGCTGTTTCATATATTAAGGCGTCGCGGGACGATCAAGAAGACGCTGCGAGACTGAGGTCTGCAACGTAAATGTCGATGTCTGATTGCTTGCAACTGTAGTACCGGTAACACTGATCACGACATACGGCTGATCAAAATCAGTCTGATCTTCACCTACAACGAAAAACTTCAACTCATCTATAACGACAAATGAAGGATCACTCATACCTAACACTGCAGTGTCAGTTGATTTTACAATACGACCCTGCCCGCCATTAGGATCAAAATAATATTCAACGGTTTGACCGTCAGGATCAATGAACTGCAATGCCGATGCTCCCGAAGGACTGCAGGATCCGCCGCAAGAATACTGGCTACCCACACGAATCTCGCGCGCCATAGATTCCATGGCAAAATTCAAATTATCCAATACTACGCGCTCCGTCTGGGATTTACGATAGGCATTGTTGATAGTCAGCAATGAACCAATTCCCAGCGTCAATATAATTGCAAAAATAGAAACAGATACCATCACTTCAATCAGAGTGAATCCCGCATGATTCTGCTGTAGATTAAATCGTTTCATATACTAATTGCCGCCAAGCGTTGGACTAGCGACCACCGCAATCTGCCCTGTCGGCCAGATCTCGATATATTTTACATCACTGCTCGACGTATTTTGAACAGTTATGCGCGCAAACGCATATCGAGGAGATGACCCGCAAAAA
>CAYRNU010000017.1:5097-10469 GCA_964425795.1 uncultured Candidatus Saccharibacteria bacterium
GACGCCCCCGCAGCGTCAAATCCTGTTTCAATATCAATGATGCGATCGGCAGTAGTAATAGCAATGCTGTCTAAAATCACATCAATACCCGCAGTGTAAGACACTGACGAACTATATGGATCTGAGGGATTAATAACCGTATCGCCATCCAGAAATATAGTGAATCCAGGATCAAACCCGGCAGCAGCATGCTTGAAAAATACTCCACGAACCTGCGTAAAATTAGAGTTGGCTTCAGTTCCTGAAATGCCATATACCTGTGACTGACGTACAGTTAATGCAATATCATGGGCAAGATTATTGAGCGACACGCTGGAACTGAATCCTGAAAAATTAAACAAGGCAACGCCCGCCATAATGGCAAAGATACTGATGATGACAATAAATTCAACAAGACTGAATCCCTGTTGTGCTGTGCGGAAAATTGTATCAACAAGTCGTTTCATTTTAGAGTAGTTGTGCAATAAGACCCGTTATATGATGTCCAAAAACCAACATGATATACCATCCTGCTAATAGAAATGGACCGAACGGAATTGCTTGTTTCATTATACTCTTACGCTGATGACTGAACAACTTAGGAAATACAACCATGCAGAACCCGATCAACAGCGTTGCCGACCAAAATGCAAACAGTAACGCATAACCACCCAGCACTATACCTAATGTCATTCCAATAGGAACCATCAATTCAACATCGCCGATACCAAACATGCGACCTCGAGAAAATAGCCAGATCAGAAAAAATGGCAATGGCAATACTATTGCACCAATGATGCGCATTCCAAGTGGAACCGAGAATGGAGCCCCAATAGCAATATCATGAAGTGACGGAATTACCATCAACCCGAGCCCTAGAACTAGACACGCAACCAATCCTTGCCACGGAATCATCATATGACGAATATCGTACGCAGATATGACCACAGCAAAACTAGCCACCAACCATGCAATTCCAATAGGGATAAGGCTATGCAACCCCGTAATACCAAATGCGATTATCGGCAATACAAACAGAATCGCGGTTATCAGTTCAACCAATGGATATTGAATGTTTATATTTGTTTTGCAATTAGTACATTTTCCTTTTTGAATCAAAAAACTAATTACGGGAATCAATTCGTACCACGAGAGAGTGCGATTGCAGCGAAAGCATCGAGACCGTCCGCCTAGTCCCATACCAGTATTCATGCGTAAAATTACCACATTCAAAAAACTTCCAACGATCAGTCCCAATATTCCCGCAGAAACAATAGAGAATAAAATCATAACTTATCGATGAAAGTCATATAATGGCACAGCAGTGTCATCACTAGCGTTAAAAGAAGCGTTAGTTCCTGGACATGCGTATGGTATGAGCGTTTGAGAGTCAAAATCATCGTCCGTGTTCAATGCGGCATTGTCAGGAATTTCTAACTCAACTCCAATGTGATAGCCCACACAGGCTGTCCCTCCTCCAGCATCAACGTATGAAAAATATTGAAATGGCGTACCACCCGGGTTTACAGGAACTACTGGAAGAAATTCAGAGAAACTCACTCCTGCATAATCACAAGGGATTACGGGACCAGAAAGTTCAGCTGGATATTCACGACATGCAGTGTGATATTCCTGCAATGCCATTTGGACTACGCGAATGTTTGAAATGCGTGAATCGTCGCGTGACTTCTCTCGAGCGCGATTGAGTCCGACCAACGCCAACGCAACCAATAATCCTATGATGCCGATAACAACCAGCAATTCCAAAACAGTAAAGCCTTTATGTGATTTCATGTATACAGTATAGCAAGCATGCAACAAAAAACACCCATAAAGGGTGCTTTTTGAAAGGAATAACTGTTATTGACAGCTGACGCCCTGGTTTGCCGCAGCTCCTGTTCCTGCAAATCCGTTTGAGTCAACACAGAACCATGTAGTATCGTCTGATAGCTGGGCTTCGACGGTATAAGTATTACCGTTTGAATCATCGCAATTGTATCCGCCGCCAGGATTCTGGTTGTCGATACCTTGCTGCAATGCAACAATCCCCGCATCAGCACACATGCCGGTGTAATCGCCAGCAGGAGATGACGTTGAGAAAATTTCAGCCTGTGCTCGCATCTGAGACATGCTTGCCTGAATCGACGCGTCGCGTGCGCGGCTGCGTGCATTACCCAATGCTGCCAAAACGATGGTTGAAAGGATACCGATAATAGCAACAACTACCAGCAATTCGATAAGGGTGAAACCTTTGTGTGAACGTGACTTCATAGAAAATAAATTATGGATAACCGTCGTAATAATAACGATCTATAATTAGTATACCAAATACCAATCTGACAATACAATGACTTGCTAGATCGAGCTGGCGATATTGTAAATAGGTACCAAAATAGAAGTCAGCAAGAATCCAACGCCCAGACCCAGTAGAATAATCATGGCAGGCTCGATAAGTCCGATCAAGGTATCAACAGTGCTATCCACTTCCCTGCGATAAAACTTTGCAAGCGTTTTAAGAATTGAACCGAGAGATCCTGTCTCTTCCCCAACTTTTACCATTTGCACCATAATCGCTGGCATTTCAGGATGCTTTGCAAATGCATTTGAAATGGTGCTTCCGCCTTTTACTTCCTCTAACGCTTCAGAAAGAATGCTCTCATAGACGCGGTTGTCTACGACATCTCCACTGATCTCAAGAGCGCGCACAATAGGAATACCCGCAGAAAGCATGGTATCCATGTTGTCAGCAATGCGTGATAAATAAATTTTACGATACAAAGTTCCAAAATACGGAAGCGTAATCTTTAGGTTATCAATGCGCATTTTACCTTTCGCAGAGCGCGAGCTGCGCCATACGAATATTCCAGCAACTGCAATGAATAACAAAAAGAAAATTCCATAGTTTACAAAGAAGTCCGACAGCGCTATCACGGCCCTGGTATAGATTGGAATCTTTTGACCAGACTCGATCAAAATTGCAGAGAGTCGCGGGATCACCATAACAAGCATCAACACCATAACCACAATGAACGTAAAGATCACAAACGCAGGATAGATCAATGCATTGCGGGTCTTTGAATTCAATTCATACGAGCGTTCCAGATAATCCGCCAAGAAGTTGAATGTTTCAGTCAATTTTCCTGATTCTTCGCCAGCCTTCACCATGTTCACGTAGAAGTTTGAAAATGCTTGCGGATATTTTGACATCGCACCCGAAATTGAAATACCGCTTTGTATATCCTGCGATACCGACTGCAAAATAATGCGCAATGATTTGCTTTCTAGATTTTCAGAAAGAAGATTGAATACTTTAACCGCTGAAACCTGGGCTTCGAACAATGCCGCGGTTTGACGTGACATGATAACGATATCCTTCATTGCAATACGATCAAAAAATGGAAGGCTTTTCTGAATGAACGTCTTTTCAGCTTCAGGAACTACAGAGATTACAATGAATCCTCGCTTTTGAAGCGAGCTAACTGCAAGATTGGAATCCGGTGCCTCAATCTGTCCCGCTTGTTCCTTTCCTTCTGTATCGATGATTTTATATTTAAACAACATATGATTATGCGATTAACGAATCAAACGCCTTTTGGTTAAGCGAATAGCGGCGCGCGTCTTCCAGGGTAATGTCACCGGCGCGCACCAATTCAATTAGTGAGCGATTCATATCGATCATACCCTCTCCGCTACTGGTTTCAATAACTGTATCGATTTCATGACTGCGTCCTTCGCGGATCAGGTTTGCCGTCGCCTTGTTATTGATCATCAATTCATACGCAGGAACCAATCCTCCGCGAGTGCTAGGAACCAAGCGCTGTGAGAAAATGCCGAGCAGTGTAGATGCAAGCTGTGCACGAATTTGGCTTTGCTGATTGCCCGGGAATGAATCGACGATGCGATCAATCGTCTGCGAAGCATTATTAGTGTGCAATGTTGAAAATACCAAGTGTCCTGTTTCAGCAGCAGTTACAGCAGTAGCGATAGTCTCAGGATTACGCATTTCACCTACCATAATGACGTTCACATCCTGACGGAATACCGCAGACAACGCGCTATCAAAACTCTTAGTATCGATGCCGATCTCACGCTGATCAATAATTGAATTTTTAGGTTCAAAAACATATTCCACAGGATTTTCAATAGTAACAATATGTTCCTTGCGAGTGCTATTGATAAGATCAATCAATGCCGCCATTGTAGTGGTTTTTCCTTGCCCTACAGGTCCTACAATCAAAAAGAATCCTTGTTCGCGTTCGGTAAATGAGCGCAATACGTCAGGCAAATGCAATTCATCCAAAGATCGGACTTTCTGAATAGCACGAAGCGCAATTCCTACCGAACCGCTTTCTACATACGCAGATCCTCGAAGACGAATATTACCAAACGTATAAGCAAAATCGACTTCATCCAATGCAATGACTCGTTCTACTTTTTTTGCATCCACCAATTCTTTTAATAATCCAAAGGTATCTTCGGGGGTTAATTCTTGTTTGTTGAGTAACGGAATTAACTCGCTATTTACACGGAGAAATGGAACGCGTCCCGCCGCCAAATGGAGATCTGACGCTCCTTGCGCCTCAACCTGGGCGAGCAAATCAGAAAGAAGTTGTGCGTAGTTTTTCATAAGATAATTATATCACGATTATAATGTGTTCACTTCGCTGAATGGAATAACTGCATTGATACTCTTGAGAATTGCATCTTCTTTCATCGTCAACATGCCATCCTTGCGCGCAACGGCATAAATATCCTGTTCGGTAGGGCTGGTCAAAATAACACGCTCCATTTCCTTTGTTACAGTAAACATTTCGAATACCGAAATGCGACCTTTCACACCTGAAGGACATGCGGCTGTAGGAATTGCCTGATGAACGGGCTTATTCAGTGGGAGCTGTGCTTTGAATTCAGCAGGAAGATCTTCAAATTGGCGATCGATCATGAGCTTTACGCTATCTTCAATCGGGATCTCCTGTTCTGCTCCGTCACAGGTTCGCTTTACCAATCGCTGCGCTACAGCGAGTACAAGCGTAGGCGCGATCAAATACGGATCGACTCCCATATCCACCAATCGAGGAATGACACCTATTGAATTATTAGTATGGAGTGTTGCAAACACCAAGTGACCCGTCAGCGATGCTTGGATCGCAAGCTGAGCAGTCTCCTTGTCGCGAATTTCCCCCACCATAATTACGTCAGGGTCCTGACGCAAAATAGAGCGCAACCCTGTAGCAAAAGTATAGCCGATTTCAGGACGTACCTGCGATTGGTTCATACCCGGAACATTGTATTCAATAGGATCTTCAAGAGATACTACATTCAATCCCTCGCGATCAATTTCCTGCAACATGCTATATAGCGTAGTGGTCTTACCTGAACCTGTTGGACCGGTA
>CAYRNU010000018.1:0-10397 GCA_964425795.1 uncultured Candidatus Saccharibacteria bacterium
TCTTTTGAACTTTCTTATAGGTTTCAAAGAAGTGAGTATATTCTTTCAAGCTGTGCTTGTTGATATGTTCCAAGTCCTGAACATCATCCCAACGTTTGTCGTCTACGGGAACGCCGATCACTTTGTAGTCGGATTCATCGCCGTCGATCATTTCCATAACGGCTACCGGACGAACGCGAACTAGAATTCCGGGAGCAAGAGGGAATGTAGTCAGAACGATCACATCCAATGCATCGCCATCATCCCACAATGTCTGTGGAACGAATCCGTAATCAAACGGATACGGAGCCGAGCTGTAGTTTGCGCGATCAAGCGCGATCAATCCAGTTTTTTTGTCGATTTCGTATTTGTTGGGAGATCCTTTTGGAATTTCAACGATTACGTTGATTTCTTCTGGAATATTGTCTCCGCGTGAAATGTCATGCCACAAGTTCATAGAATTGTTTGGAATTAGAAGCCGGATAATTATTCTTCAGTTGATTGTACTGATTCTTCAGAAACCATGCTCTTCAAATCTTTCAAGCTGGTGTAACCTTCTTCATTTTCGGTTACTTCTTCGTCGCCTTCTGCTGCGAATGTTTCACCCTGGATTCCCTTGATATCAATTTTCCATCCAGTGAGCTTTGCTGCTAGGCGTGCGTTTTGTCCGCCCTTACCGATGGCAAGCGATAGCTGATCTTCGGCTACATCTACGGCTGCCTTCTTGCCCTCCTCGTCTTCGGTCAATCGGATATCGATAACTTTTGCAGGAGCAAGCGCTGATGCTACGAATTCAGATGCATTTTCTGACCATGGAATGATGTCGATTTTTTCACCTGAAAGTTCTCCCATAACCGTCGTTACGCGGATACCTTTTTGCCCGACGCATGCGCCAATCGGATCAATGTCTGGATCGTTGCTCCATACAGCGATTTTTGAACGGGCTCCAGCTTCGCGCGCAATTGATTTAATTTCAACGACACCTGATGCTACTTCGGGAGATTCCATTGCGAATAACGCCTGGATGAATCGTGGGTGTGATCGAGAGATCTTTACGCCGACGCCGCGAGGGGAATCATCAACGCCGAATAGGAAGACCTTGATGCGATCACCGGTTCGGTAGAATTCTCCAGGAATCTGTTCGTTCTTTTGCAAGAATCCAAGCGCGCGTCCAAAGTCTACAATCACGGTTCCGCGTTCAACTTTCTGTACGTTTCCGGTTAGGATGCTGCCGATCTTGTCAGCGTATTCGCCCATTACTGATTCTTTCTCGGCTTCGCGGATGCGCTGGATAATCACCTGCTTTGCAGTCTGCGCTGCGATGCGTCCAAAGTTTTCTTCGGTTTCAAGCGGGAATGTCAATTCATCGCCGATTTCGGTATTTGCTTTGATCTTTTTTGCATCAGGAAGCAGCATGTGTTTTTCCTCGTCAAAGCGTGGGCGTTCATCGTCTTCCGCCTTGTCGTCGACAAAAGTTCCTTCCTTTACCATTTCCAATTCTTCTTCGGTCAATGCGGGACGCACCAAGGTATCGTCTACGACTTTTTTGACCTGATAGAATTCCATGTCTCCGGTTTCGGTATTAAAGTGACATTTTACGATCTGTCCGCGCTTGCCATAATCTTTTTTGTAGGCTGCGGCTAGGGACTGCTCGATGGCGTCGATGATTTTTTCTTTTGGAATTCGCTTTTCTTCTTCAAGCTGTTCCAGGGTTGCTTTTAGGGCTTTGAGGTCAAGTAACATACGCTGTATAGTTGTTATTTCGTTTTTTTATAAAAATAGTCCGGCTTTTTCGGGCGGACTTCACTAACCCTCGCAGTATAGCGCCAGCGGGATCAAAGTCAATGTTATCCACGAATAGCACTCCTTATATATAGAATGAGTTTTAAAATAAGCTATACTAACAACAGTATGAATGAAACCATGCAGGCAATGGAAAAAAAGCATCATCGTAAAAAATTACTTATCAGCATTATTATTATCGTAATCGTGGGGGCGGCGATTGGCGGAGGATATCTGTGGTGGAAACAGAAACAAAAAAAGGAAGCAGAACGGCTACCCACATTTGAAGAACTCATGAATCAGCCGGTTCCTGAAATGACCCCAGAGCAAAAAGCTGCCTATGACGCATTGATGGCAGAACCTGTTCCAGAGCCGTCTCCTGCAGAAATCGACGCATTTACTCGGCTTATGCTGGAGCAGCCTGCACAATAATATATATAGAGTATGAAACAACACCTACGTCCCACAAAATCATTCATTTTCTCATTATCATTGCTGGCTTTTGTTATCGTCAGTGGCGTTATTTTGACTGAATTCCGCAAGGCTTCGCCTGTTTCTGCTGGGCCAAGCCATAATTTTACGGGTTTTGCATGGTCTGACATGCCTACTACATCCGATCAGGTTATCAATCCAACAGGCTTGACTGTTGGTCGCGGCGCAGGATGGATTTCATTCAACAGCAGCGACACCGCTAGTTCTGTTGATTATGGCGTGAATGTTGATGCTTCAGGAAATATTACCGGCAATGCGTGGAGCGAGAACGTCGGCTGGATTTCATTCAATACGCCATCAACTGGATGTCCGCATGGATCAACCTTACCTTTTGATTACACCTGTTCACCAAAAATTAACCTTGCAACAGGAACTTTTTCAGGATTTGCGCGCGCAACTGCGTATGCTGATCCGCAGTCAGGCGGCTGGGACGGCTGGATTTCACTTGGGCAGAATGGTTGGAGCGGTCCGGCGTATGGCGTAACGGTTTCACCTACAACAGGAACCGGAAACGTTTCGGGATATGCCTGGGGAGGGGATGTGCTAGGTTGGATTAACTTTACTGGCGTTCAAATCGCATTTCTTCCAACAGTTTCATCGCTCACTCTTACTGCAAACCCGCCATGTTCAACCTCTACTGATTTGATCTATGCGTCTCCCGCAGGTACGGCGTTCACGAGCTGTACTATGACATCAACGCCTTCAACGGGCGTGAACGGCGACACTATGCCGGCAGATTATCCATTGCCTACAGTATCAAATCAGATTATCACCGGCGTTGCGCTTACTGCACCTAGCACCACCTTTACATTGACCTGTATGGGAACCGCAATCCCAACAGCGACCGCGACAGCAACAGCGACACTGTGTACTCCGCAGCCAGCCGTAACGTTGACTGGTCCTTCGTGTGTACAAAGCGCAGGCACTGCGGCGCAGCTGAGCTGGTCATCATCAAACGTAACCAATTGTTCTATCAATCAAGGTGTTGGTACCGTGCCAACGAACGGAAGCCAGCCTGTGTCTGTGGGCGGACCATCGACAACCTACACCATAACCTGTACCGGAATGTATCCGACGGTAACTTCATCGCACACTATTACGGTAACTCCAAATTGTGTTCAGACCGGCGGACCTGGAGGCCCTATCACGCCGATCTTTGAAGAGGTCTAATTACTATTCAATTAAAACTTGTTATACTTTCACTATATGAAAAAAATCATTTCACCAAAACATATTGCATTGCTTGCCGTTGGCGTTGCAGTAGGACTAGGAGCGACGTATGCGATGGCATGGACCGCACCAACTGTTGCTCCAACCGGCGGTAACGTTGCTGCTCCTATCAATACCAGCGCGACACCTCAGTCAAAGACAGGAACCTTTGGAACACAAGGACTATTGAATGCAGGAAACAAAATTACGACAACTGGTCTTGGTCTCGCCGGCATGATTACAGGACGCAGTGTACGCGCAACACAGAACGGCGGATTTGAAATTGTGGGACAGCCAACAGGATGGATGGCTGCAAAACAATTTTGTCTAACCAATAATCCCGCGACTGGTTTACCGGGGGATTCAGGATATGACTGCGTGTCTGCAGCTTCAGGTTGGTCCGGAGTTCC
Organism: uncultured Candidatus Saccharibacteria bacterium; assembly: GCA_964425795.1. Lineage (GTDB taxonomy): Bacteria > Patescibacteriota > Minisyncoccia > Phycocordibacterales > UBA1006 > CAYRNU01. The sequence continues at coordinate 3,873 of CAYRNU010000018.1, forward strand.
TGGAACGGTAAATGGTTCTCATATGTATTATGATCTCGCTCAGGGATGGACTGAGGCAACTAAAATACGATTAGGCTTTATTCCTGGAGGAAACGGATACGGAGTTGCAATCAACTGGGGCAACAACGATATCATCTCTTCTCCTATTTCTTCGATGCCTTCAAGTCCGTCAACTTCAACCGAGCTTGATGTAAACGGAAAGGTGCGCATCCGCGGAGGATCTCCAGCAACCAACAAAGTCCTAACTGCAAACAGTGGAATCGGTGATGCTGTGTGGTCATCAATAGGAAGTCAGGTGGTTACCGTTCATGCAAACGTAAACGGACGTCGCGTTGTTGCCATGTGCCCTGGCGTTGCTGATGCGTATCGAGCAATTGGAGGTGGGGGTCTATGTACTAATAGCGACAGCGGGCCGGTTCACATTTCTGTACCCGCAATGATACAGTCTGCACCTATCGATCGAACCGACGCCACTGCTACTGTGGGCTTGCGTTACAATAACGTCGCTCTTCCTGGTGTTACGACTACTCCTGATGCGTGGATGGTTGCATGTTATGATGAAGCCCTGCAGCACGCATACGTAATATGCGTCCCTGCTAACTAAATAAGATCTTAAATACAAAACCCCTGTTTTCCACAGGGGTTTTGTATTTATTGACTATTTTTTTAATTTATGCTTTAATTTATTCAAATATATAGAAACTCACATTTAAATATAGATATTATGAAAAAAACAGCACTCATTTCCGTTTTGGTTTTGTTGCTTGCAACATCGTTTGCATCTGCACAAAACTCACTTCCCGCAACTCCTACTGTACATTGCGATAACGCAGTTATCGATTATACGTTGGATGCTAACTTCTTTACATTGTACGATGTAAGTCGTTACGTTGTTGTTACCCGTCTGTCTGATTCCCATATGGAAATTATGATGCTGGGGAATGTTCTCGAGGGTAATACATATCCCGAAAACACCTTTGGTGTAGCTGCCAATTTTCAACCCGTTGGCATGTCCGACATCGTTCCCGGATTGACTCCAAACACCCAATATCGTATTGATTTGGAGGTTACCGGACTAGATTCTGCAACGATGAGTAACATCAACGCATTGTGGACTGATACTATTACCACGCCAGCGCTAAGTTCTATTAATGAACCCTACGCTGCAAGTACCATGTCGGTATTTCCTAACCCTGTTTCTGAAATGCTTACTGTAGACGGTTTGCATTCAGGTTCATCGGTTACACTAACCGATCTCTCTGGTCACATAATCAGCCAGCAGCAAGTTCAGCAGGAGCTGATCACTGTAGATGTTTCCTTATTGACTCCCGGCATATACATTGTTAGTTGCGTATATGGCGATCAAAAAACTGCAAAGAGAATCGTAGTACAATAATTTTTTCATATATGTAGGTTGAGTAGTTTAAAAAGCCAGTCCGTTTCCTCGGATTGGCTTTTTTTGTTGCGCGGTCAGTATTTCCAAACGTTCGGCATTGTTTGCTATACTGGACGTACATGAAACACTATCTTGTTTTGAATATGAAAGCCTATCAGACATCGGGCGCTGATATACAAAAAACATTTAAAAAAATCGCGACGCTTCAGGCAGAGCATAAAATCAATACTATCGTGTGTCCGCCTATGCCGATGATCGGTATTGCAGGTCAGGTTCTACCAAAACGAAAGACATTGCAGCTGGGCGCACAGGATGCATATTATGAAAATGAAGGGGCTTATACTGGGATGTCGACTCCGGCATTATTGCAGTCACTAAAAGCAAGTCATGTAATTTTAGGTCATAGTGAACGACGTGCATTAGGCGAAACCAATGCAGATGTAAATAAAAAAATACATGCAGTGCTAAAGACTGGCATGACGCCTATCGTCTGTGTCGGTGAAAAGACGCGCGATGATGCTGGGAATTATTTGCAGGCATTGCGTGAACAGATTGTCGAGACATTCGCACATGTTTCCCGGGAACAATTTTCGCAGCTAATGATTGCGTATGAACCGGTTTGGGCGATTGGCAAAAATGCGGTTCGCAGTGCGACTCCTGATGAAGCGGTAGAGATGGCGTTGTATATTAGAAAGGTGCTGCATGATGCCTGTAATGTTGTTGATCACGCGGACGTAACTATTTTATATGGAGGATCAGTTCATAGCGGGAACGCACAGAGTTTTATTTCGCAGCAGCAGATCGACGGATTGCTGGTAGGTCGTGCCAGTGTAGATGCGAAAGAATTACCGGGAATTTTTTCTGCTTTTAAATAGTTTATGATTCGCACTATTGATGACATGGGTGATATTGCAGGGAAGCGCGTATTGGTGCGCGTTGATTGGAATGTTCCTGTTGGAGCCGATGGTACGGTTACCGTTACTGAAGCATGGCGTATTACGCAATCATTGAAGACTATTCACGCTCTGATGCAGCATGGTGCAAAAGTAATCATCATCAGCCATATCGGACGCAAGTCTAGTGAAAGTCTGAAGCCAGTCCACGATTATTTGTTGGTACAGGGGGAAAATCATATCGGATTTGTTCCGTCATTAGGTAGTGATGATATTCCTGTAATTATCGATGCGATGGCGCACGGCACTGCAATGGTGTTGGAAAACTTGCGCAGTAATCCAGGCGAAGAATCAAATGATCCAGAGTTTGCCAAACTGTTGGCATCGTATGGCGATTATTTTGTGAATGATGCATTCTCTGTTTCACACCGTGCGCATGCGAGCGTTGTAGGTATTCCAAAACTATTGCCGTCGTTCGCTGGAATGCAATTTGTTGATGAGTTAAAGAATCTTGAAATGATGCGCAGTCCTGCAGAGCCGTCAGTGGTTGTTATTGGTGGCGCAAAATTTGAAACAAAACTTCCCGTTATTGAATTATTTTTGAAAACAGCAAACACTATCGTGTTGGGCGGTGCACTGGCAAACACATTGTTGCAGGCTCGCGGATATGAAGTTGGCGCGTCGATTGTAGACGGAACGCAGTTGGTTCAATCATTCAAGAATAATGAAAAACTTTTGATACCTACAGATGTTGTTGTGGTAAATAGCAGCGGCAAGCCAGCTGTAATGAGTATGGATGAGGTAGGCGTTACTGATGTAATTGTAGACATCGGACCTGCGACAACAAAATTGATTGCAGAAAAAATCGAACACGCAGAATCCATATTATGGAATGGACCGCTCGGCTGGTATGAAAAGGGCTATACAGCGAGCACATTTACAATAGCGGACGCGATTGCAGAATCTGACGGAATCAGTGTTGTTGGTGGTGGTGATACAGTGACAGCACTATACGAACGTGATGCTTTGAAAAAAGTGACATTCGTTTCTACCGCAGGAGGTGCGATGCTGGAGTTTTTGGCACAAGGGACGTTGCCTGGGATAGAAGCACTTCGCAACAACTAGTTTTTTATATCTAAATGCACTAGAGCCATGCGCAATCCTTGTTTGGTGTATTCTTTTCTGTCCACGCGTCCTTGTGTAACGATACCAACGGCCCCTTCCTCTGAACTGATATTTTCTTTTTCTGTAAGACCGATTTTTTTAATTGCGTCGGTCATTTCCATTCCTTCTTTGGTAAGCATATCGAATATGCGCGTGTCAGGAAATTCCCACGCCGAGGATATTCCAAGATGATGATTCATTCCGTCGTACACAATACATGCGCAGATATCCAAATAGCCACTCTTTGCCGCGGCAACCCGCATCAAGCCTGATTCAATTCCTATACTGTAATCGCAGTCTGTGAATGCGCGCATGGCACGGTTCATTGCTCCGGTTGTCGTTTCATCCAGTGACAGCGGCTGATTGGAAACACCTGATTCGACATTAGCGCCGATCACTTCTGCCTCTGCCAGGTGAGGATAATCCCGGAGTATTTCTTTAACGGCATCTATCTTTGCCTTGTTTTGTGTTCCAACAATTATTTTCATAATTAAAGGGCATTTTTTATTTTCTGTGCATACTCTTTTATTTCTCCATCACTGTAAGAAGTATGTTCCCAAACGGCAGGTTTATGATCCATCATGCTGGGAATCAAATGAATATGGAAATGGGGAACGTCGCGCCCTTCGACGACAACTTGAACAAAATCACACTGAAGTCCTTTTTTGATTGCGATAATCAGTTCTTTTGATTTCAAAAAACTGTACGTCAGTAGATCATCGGGAACATCCTGTATCCAGGTGTATGAGTCTTTGGGGATCAATAGCAAGTGTCCCTTTGTGACAGGTTTAATATCAAAAAAGGCGATTACAAAATCATCTTCATATACGATTTCTGCAGGAATTTCGCGGTCAATAATTTTTTGAAATACGTTTTTCTCGTTCATCTGTCCAGTATAGCAAACCCTATCAGGTGGTATACTGTGCCTCATGCGATATCGACTTGCTAGTTTAGTTTCAGATGAACAGCGCACAGAATTGGTGCCCTATGCGCCGCTCGTTCAGAAATTGTTGATAAACCGAGGTATTACAAATCGTGCCGGCGCTGAAGCATTTCTCTCTCCTTTGTATTCCAACATTTCGTCGCCATGGCTGCTAAATGATATGGAGAAAGCAGTAAACAGGATTTTGGAAGCTGTAAAAAATAGCGAACACATTGCCGTGTACGCCGATTACGATGCTGACGGCATTCCAGGAGCTACTCTATTAAAGAATGTTTTTGATGCGGCTGGTATGACTGATGTCATCTATTACATTCCGCATCGTCATGATGAAGGCTATGGATTGAATCGTGATGCAGTGATCGAGCTTGCAGAGAAAAATGTGAGGTTAATTATCACTGTCGACCTCGGCATTACAGGACACGAAGACATTGCATATCTAAATACGCGCGGAGTGGATGTAATCGTAACCGACCATCACGAACCGCTGGAAACATTGCCGGAAGCGTTTGCGATTGTGAATCCAAAGGTAGGTGGAAATTATCCCGATACCATGATCTGCGGGTGCGCGACTGCGTATCAGTTATCGCGGGCATTAATCGAACGTGGTGTAAAAGAATTGGATTGGAAGTTCACCGAAGGTTGGGAGAAATGGCTGCTGGATTTGGTAGGCATTTCAACAGTCAGTGATATGGTTCCATTGGTACATGAAAACAGATTGCTAGCGACCTACGGATTGAAGGTTTTGCAAAAGACAAAACGAAAAGGTTTGCAGCATTTGCTTCTTGCAAACGGAGTAGCGCCGCAGTATTTAACAGAGGATGATATTGCATTTGGCATCACGCCAAAGATCAACGCTGCATCGCGCATGGCACACCCGATGGATGCATTCAAATTGTTGGCTGCAAAAACAGACAGCGAAGCGCGTGAAGCTCTGTCGCATATCGAAGACTTGAACAAGCAACGAAAGACGTTAGTTGCCCAAAGCGTAAAGACTGCGCGCGGCATACTGGACGCGCGCGAATTGCGCGAAGTGATTCTGGTAGGACATCCCGAATGGAATATCGGAGTGCTGGGATTGATCGCATCGAACTTGATGGAACACTATCGCCGGCCGGTGTTTGTGTGGGGCAAGAATGAACAAGCGATTAAGGGATCATGTCGTGGCGACGGCAGCGTGAACGTCGTGCGTATGATGGAATCCATCAGTAGTACATTTTCGCAATTCGGCGGACACGAACATGCAGGAGGATTTTCGGTAACCTTTGATACCATTCATACGCTAGAGGATGTGTTGGTAGGCGCTTACAATAACTGCAAGTCAGATGCAGATAATGATATCGAAGTCATGATCGACGGCGAGCTGTCTATCGATGACATAAACCGCGACACGTGCGCGCAGATCTCGCAGCTTGCTCCGTTTGGTGTCGCTAATCCAAAGCCGACATTTGTGTTCAAAAATATTCCCGTCGTCGAAGCGAAACAATTCGGCAAGAAAGGTGAACACCTGGAACTGCATTTTGAAAATAATAAAGGCGGCAAAGTCCGAGCAATTCAATTTTATGCATCGCGCGAAACGTATCTTGCACTTCGTGGGGATGCAATTGACCTGATTGCCAATGTCGAACGTTCGGTATTCCGCGGCAAGACTGAACTGCGGCTGAAAATCATCGACGTGCTTCCTGCACATTCGCTGTAATCTGCTTTTTGAAATTAGGACATTAGGGATAAGTAGTGCATACTGCGTGCACACTGAAGTTTTTGAAGGCCGTCGATTCTCATACTCTCTTTGTATTATAAATTGAATCAACTATTTTCATGACTGGTATCATCAAGACACTGAAGGAAAACGGTTTCGGCTTCATCAAGGTAGAAGGAATGGACAAGGATCTATTCTTCCACAAGGACAAACTCAACGGATTAGTTTTTGAGGACCTACGCGAAGGCGATGCTGTTTCTTTCGAAACAGAAGAATCTGACAAGGGACTAAACGCCGTAAACGTACAGCGTGCATAATCTCATGTAGAGAAAACAACAACCGTCCGAAAGGGCGGTTTTTGTTTTTGCTGGTATTGTTTGACATAGGCGGAGATATTCTTATAGTGAGGATAAATTAAATATTTTTTATTATT
>CAYRNU010000019.1:0-10249 GCA_964425795.1 uncultured Candidatus Saccharibacteria bacterium
GAAATATTCACAATTTGGGGAATATTCCAATTATTTTCATCAAAAGTAAGCTGGTCGGTATCAAGAACGGCATGTTCACCTGAAACCAGATCCAAGGTAAATGCATATTCGGCACGAGGATTTTCCTTCAAAGAAATCTCGAGAGGACTTTTGGTTCCGCCAACTACTACACGAACGCCATCAGGATTAAAGATGAATATATCTCTGCTATCTCCACCATCACCACCACCATTACCACTGTCATTATCAAGAATCTGAATATCGGTAAACTGAGCAACTGACAATGCATTGTAACTGAGATCATCACTATGAACAGAGAAATCAAGAGTACCTGTGCGTTGACCACTATCGTTTGAATCTTCCGAAACGCTTAGAACTAACATCTGGGTAACATTCCAATTTTCAGGTGTAAACGTAAGTGATGCTGGAGACACACTGAGATCTGAAACGCCTTCAGGCATTACCGAACCGCCGTTTATAATAGGAACGACTTCCACATTGCTAGTAGGAGCGATGTCCAAAACTATAGAAACCTGAGCACTTTCCCCTTCAGTTATAAGAATCTGCCCCTTGGCACCAACGGTAACCCCAGGAAGATCATCCTCAAGAATCGTGACACTGGTATCCGGTACAGAAATTTGATCATAATCGGCATCAGCACTGCTTACCGTATAGGTAATTGTGTCGTACTGACCTCCTGAATTCACGCTGTCATTAGGAAAATCAACCTGAAATGAGGCAGCTGTGGCATCAGAGAGAACTATAGAGTCAGGAGAGATCCCGACAACACCGTTATTTGATGCTATATCGATAGTTACCGGACTTGTAGGAACACTAGTTAATTGGATTTTTACAGTATAAGCGCCATCTCCTTCTGTAACTTTAATAATCGAAGTATCCACTGAAACGCCAGGGTTCGCCTTTGCCATGAAGGCAAAAGAAATGACTGCACCAATGACGAGAGCCAAGACAATAAACCATGCCTTAACCAGACGGTTATTCTTTTTTACGGGCAATGAGGATGTAATAGGGTTCATAGATGATAAATATAAACTAGTGTGTAACCTTTTTATTCTACCATCATTCGGATACATAAAACCACCACATACTAACAGCGTATTATATTTTTTCAATTATTTGCGCAGGATTTGCTGCAAAGGGTCATTTAACGGATCATAATTCCGGGCACGGCCTTCCGCTCGCCCATACTCCTTTATTGCATATGCCGCGCGCTTCCAAATTTTTTTTGGAATAACCGCTTGCAAATCACGCTCGATCTGGTCTGGATTATTTGAATGAGAAAATCCAAAGCGTTTTGCAAAACGAATAACGTGCGTATCAACAGGTATGCCGATGTTCTTGTCTTTTCCCACATGCGACAAGATCACCATTGCTGTTTTTCTGCCAACTCCTGGTAGTGTACGTAAATCTTTCTCATTATCGGGCACTCTGCCGTCAAAATGTTCCACTACCAAGCGAGCGGTCTCTTTGATATATCGCGACTTTGAATTGTAATAGCCTATTTTACGAATCAGTTCGACAATTTCAGAAATCGGAGCTGCAGCGAGCTTTTCAGGAGTCGGGAATTTCTTAAACAGCGCAGGCGTTACTCGATTCACTATATCGTCAGTTGTTTGCGCAGACATAATAACCGCAACCAGCAATTCCCATGCATTGTTATGATCAAGGAATGTAGCGGTTCTCTTGTAGCGCTTTTGCATGACGGGCCAAATCGTATTCCACACCTGCTGTCTATTCTTCATACTTTCAGTATACCTCGGGAAAAGAGTAACAAAAAAAACACTAGCGCTAACTAGTGTTATCACAATACAAACAACCGATCAGTACAGCGGCCGTATAGTGCGTTCCCCTACTTTTTTTATGAATTCATTCGTCGCTTGCGCCGATGTAAATATTCTTTCTGTAAGATACGGTAAAATATTTATTTCATTGTTTGCGCCGTCTTTTCCATAAAAAATTTCCTCAACAATGCATGTCGGTATATGTACCCCGAAAAAATTTCCTACCGCAATAGGATACTGATCTCCAAAATGGTATTCAGAATAAGGATCATACAACCTTTTAGTATGCCTATCTATTACAAAGCTATGGCAAAACGTTTTCATATACGTTCCATCAGGCCTGAAACGATCAGCATAACCGAAAAAATAGGCAAATTGATTGTACTTCAACGCATAATGAGAAGCTGTCACCAGCTGATGTCGGTAATTCGGGAATATTTTTTCTATAGAATACGGCCCCGTAAAACCAAACGATTGTCCCAAGATGTTAAAGAATCTAGAACAATTGTTTATAAGCTCATTCTGGATTGAATGCTCGTGAAAATACCCGTAAATGGTTTGGTCATGCTTCTTTTGAAATTCAAATAATTGTTCATAGTTCATGGCGGTATTCTGTTTTTAGTTTCCGCAACAGAATACTACACTATTTACTATGTGTCAAAAGCTACTCTGAATGGGTACGCGCAACACGATAGACCACGCCTGCTGCATCATCAGTGATGTATATTATCCCGCCCGGCATCGCCATAATATCCACTGGTCGTCCCAGTTTCTTGCCGTCAGCTGACAACCATCCAGTAATAAAGTCTTCTGAGCCCGTCACTTCCCCTTTGTTGTTGGTCAGCAATCGAACGATTTTGTACCCGACAGGGTTCGTGCTGTTCCATGATCCGTGATATGCAACCAGCAAATCAAACCAGTGTTCTTCAGGCCAGCCTTCCTCGGGAATAAACGATAGTCCTAATGGTGCAACATGCGACGGCAGATCAAACCATGACGGTATTTCAAATGGAGCCATGCATGGGTTTCTGATATAGGTTTTCTTATCAAAATCAGTATCGTGGATATTCTTGCCATAACAGTTTGGCCACCCAAAGTTGGGTCGATTTTCAGGCTTCCAGGTATCAGGATTGATCACATTGATTTCATCTGGCGGCGTTGTATCGCCCAATCCGTCGCGGCCCATTTCAGTAACGAATATATTTCCACTTAGAGGATTCAACGCCATGAATACCGCATTACGCAATCCTACCGCATAATCAGATACGGTTCCCGAAACAGTATCGTATGCAATAATCTTTGCACGCTGCCCTGTCTCATTGCAGACATTGCATGATGAACCGATGCTGATTAACAAAATATTTTCATGAGGTGATCCTAAAAACTGCAATGTGCGCGTATAGTGTCGATCCGTTTTTGCAGCATCAAGCGTAAGCAATTCATTTCGGCTTACCGCTGAGGCAGTTTCAGCATTATAGATGTAACTTGAAAGCTGATCATGCTCGGCAACATAGAGAAGACAAGAAGTGTCAGAATCGCATTTAAATGCCATTCCATGCGGATCATTCAAATCTTTTAAGACCGTAGTACTCTTTTCAGCGACGCCATCGCTGTTAAAATCCTCAAGCGCAACAATCGTATCCGCATCCGTGCTTGATACCAATATCCTACCTTTTGGATCGACTACCATCACGCGCGCTCCCGGAACATCCTGTGCGAAATAACGAATGGTAAATCCGTCAGCGGTAGTCAAAAATGGAACGACTTCTCCTACATTCACCACCTGCTCCCCGGATTCATTTTGCGGAATTGTGATCGTACCAATTTCCTTTTTATAAAAAATATATGCGCCAAATATAATTACCGCCAAACCTATAATCACAATTGAAATGATGGCTCGTTTATTCATATATCTTATTGTAGCCCTGTGAGAGATTTTTAGGAAAGAAAAAAGCCATCGAAATGTATTCGATGGCTCACAGAAATTAATCGGCTCGATTTTATGCTACGTTTTTTTGTTTTCCCGGCATCCAGGTTTTTCTGATAAAACGAGCTGGTGTTTTTACGCCTCTTTGTTTTCTGCCAAAGTTTGCATAGTAGTTTCTGCTGGTTATTTGTTTGAAAATAAAATCCTGCAGATGTTTTGGAACGTCGGTATAGAAACTTGAAGCTTCTTTCTTGCCGGAGGCAGAACGCCACTCATAGGTTGCTTCGTCCGTACGATGCAGCTCCATCAAGCGCTTGTCTTTTTCCCCTACGGGACGCTTATTTAAGCGATCAACAAGGAACTCAACCATCATTTTGGTTTTTTTAATACATTCACCGTCACGATAGAAAAAAGTTTCAAACAGACGTTTTGTTCCCCGCTTTTTCCCAACAGGAACAGTAATGAGTATCCATATCCTGCCTGCATCAGTAAAACGTTTTAGTTTTTCATCATAGGAGGTATGAACGACGATAGTATAACCGTCGATTTCCCTGCGAAAAGAAGTTTGATGTTGAGTTTCCTTAATCCGCTTTACGTTAGGCTTTTTTAATTTATGCCTAACAATTTCACGTTCTGTGGGAATCCTATCGAACTTTAATTTGTTTAAGGTGCGAAGTAATTGTCCAAATAAAAACGGCGCTCGTTTGCCGCCCAATGTTTGTGTCTTCATATGCTTGTTAATTTTAAAAATACTCTACCATTTTTATGCAATGAGTCAATAAACACACAACCCGCCTTCTCAGCGGGTTGTTATGGATTATTTCTTCTTGTCTTTCTTTGGCTTCTTTACTTCTTTTTTCTGACTATTGTTTCCTTTTGCCATAGCATCAAATATTACTGCACGGCACGGCGTGCCGCTAATGACTATAGTATATCACTCTGCGTAGAAACCTGCGCGTCTTGATAGCGGAACTTAACAAAAATGATGCTTGCCGTCGCAAAAAGTGTAATAAGCACAAGAAGAATGGCAACAATATGGTTGATATGTTTTTTGTGGTGACTGCGGAACATATCATCACTATACCGCTAGTTCTTTCCCAAATCCAATGTTTCGTCGATGCGAATCTGTTCCAAAAATTCAGGAACATGACTGACGATAATCATGGCGCCCTCGTATTTGTTTAATGCCTCTGCAATAACCGGCAAGTGACGGAAATTGATATGGTTGGTAGGCTCGTCCAAAATCAACAATCCCGGACGCTGCAACACCAATCGCGCAAATGCGACCAGCCCCTTCTGTCCCTCCGACAGATCTCCGATTTTCGTATGGATCATATCGCCAGTGATCAAAAAACCTGCAGCAACGCTGCGTACTTTTTGCTCATCGACGCGATCCAATACTTCAGTCAGAGACTGGAACACCGTGTCGTTAAAATCAAGCGTCGAGAAGTCCTGACGGTAATATCCAACAACGATATCTTTTGCAATTCGGGCGCCCTTTGCTGTCCCACGTGCGAGAGACTCTAACAGTGTCGTTTTCCCAATGCCGTTCGGTCCCGTCAATCGCAATCGCGAATTCTTCCGTAGCGATATTTTTGCCTTTTTCTCCTGCTCCTTTCCGTCAATCATACGAGTAAACGAATCAATACCGAATACTTCTCCTGACAAATCTGCCTGGGAAGGAATTACGAACGGTCGTATGACTTTGTCTTCGCGACGCACATCGACTTTGTTTTCTTCAGCTTCAGCGGCATCTTCGCGCATGGTCTTTGCAAGTGCGCGCAATCGTCCCCCCTTATTTGCAAAGAAGTTTGCCTTGTCTTTCTTCTCTTGAATGCTTTTCTCCAATCGGGCATTCAAACTGCGCTCCTTTTCAACGCGGATTTTTATCTGCTCGACTACATCAAAATAGTTTCCGGTATATTGTTCGATCTTTCGAGTAAACACGTCCAGATACAATACGCCCTCGGTGAAGGAGTTTAGGAAATCGGCATCATGGGAAATAACGACACAGGTCTTTGGATAATTTTTAATAAAATCAGTCAGATGACTAATTCCGGCATGATCAAGATTGTTGGTAGGTTCGTCCAACAGCAATACGTCCGGGTTTTGAATCAATGCCGACGCCAAGAGCAATCGAGCCTGCTGTCCTCCTGAAAAGCTGCGGACTACCTTGTCGAAATCAGATAAAGGCAAATTTACCGCCTCCAAAATATCTGCGATCTTCTTGTCGATATCATATTGCTTCTCCTTGAATGATTTCTGGAAAAAATCCCGCACTGAAAGATCAAGCTGATCCCGCGGAATGACCTGACGAGCGATGGCAATACTAGTACGTGGAGCCAAATTAATCTTCCCTTCTTCCGGACTGAACACGCCGGTTAGCAACTGAAAAATCGTGCTCTTCCCTGCGCCATTCTGGCCCATCAACGTAATCTTTGCACCGCGGCGGATCGAAAAGTTCACCTCATCGAGAATGATCTTTTTAGGTCCGTATTGAAACGTGACATTATCAAATTTTATGATGCTCTCTCCTGACATATGGTTGTAACAGTATCACAGGATTGACGATATGGGTACTATTCGTCCAGACATTGCGCCGAGCGCTCGTATCCTGCCGCGGTCGCTTCGGCTTCGGTAGCAAACCAGACCCTGTTGGCATCGCCAATTCTATCTGCGTAACTGCAGTCTGCCGGATAGAATTTGGTGCCGTTTCTGGAGGCCAAAAATGCTCCTTGAACTGATGATTTTACAGGATTACTTGTTATAGCAGCACCAGAACTCTCAACATCAGGCACAGGACAAGCAGCTGGTTCTATCGATAAATTGGCTTTTTGCGGCTGCTCTGCAGCCGATAGGCGTCCCAAAATAAAAGCCGCTACCAGAGATAGGGTTACCAGAAGGATTATCAAAATTGCCTGGAAGGACTTGATTTTTATTGGGCTTGTATGTATACTGCTCATGTTAATTTTAAAGTAATCTTAAGTATACTACAGCGATATGGCACATAGAAAAGCCGGGGGTACAGCGCGTAACCTTCGAGACTCAAATCCTAAATATCTCGGCACCAAGCTCTATGATGGGCAAAAGGCTCAGCCTGGTTCGGTTATCATCCGCCAGCGCGGAACCAAGATCCTTCCTGGAAAGAACACTCTTCTAGGAAAAGATCACACCATCTCATCATTGATCGCTGGAACCGTTTCATTCGGAACAAAGCGCGTCAAGCACTTTGATGGAACTACAAAAGTTAAGAAGATCGTTCACGTTCTTCCTCAATAATCCAACCACTAAAAAAATCCCCGTTCTGGGGATTTTTTAGTGTAAGAAAAGAAAATAAAAAAGTCGGACACTTTTGTCCGACTAATTTAGAAACATCACCGCTAGCGCAATAATGAGGCCTCCGCTACAACGAGAAAATGTCTCGATCATATCTTTAAAATTTCTTAACAATCTTAGAGACAACAATAACAAAATAAATAATTTTGTCAATTATTACTGTCGCTGCAGATCTAACGTAAAGGTTTTTACCATATCAAAACCCTTGATGGTTATAATATGCTGCCCCATCTGTCGGATCGGTTTTCCCTGAATTGCGTGATCAGGAACCACCACTTTATGTTCTTTCAAAAGAAATGTGCGAATTAGTCCGGCAGTTACTGACTGATATAACACACCCTTGTCGTTGGTCGAGACCTTCATCACCAATGTCTTCCCTGCTATCTTTGCAACGTTTTCTGCAAATGCATTTTTTGCCGCTGCTTCTTTGGTAGCGCCTTCTTTTTGCTTTTTAGCGTGCTGTGCAATTACTTCCTTTGTGGCGGGAACGGCGAGCTTTCCTGGAATCAGCTGATTGAATGCCAGTCCATCAGAAACCTCTTTTACTTCTCCTTCGCGACCTACATTCTTAACAAATTTTAACATCAATACTTTCATACATTTATTTCAATGACTCAATAGCCTTATCTAATTGCGGATCGTGACCCGCCTTGATATCATCCGGAGTCAATTCGACGACAATATCAGGATGTAGACTCTCTTCTGACAATGACAAACCTTCCGGAGTCAGCCAGCGAGCGACCGTTACCTTGAGCGACGTCTTTTGTGAAAGCGGTATCAATTCCTGAACCGATCCCTTGCCAAACGTCTCTTGACCTACAATAGTTGCGACACCGTGCTCCTTCATGGCCCCGGCTACGATCTCTGATGCTGATGCAGAACCTTTGTTTACCAAAACCACCACCTTAGCACCAGCTACCCCGATATCATATCCTTTACTGCGATATACGATTTCATCGGCGGTTTCGCCCTGATCTTCACGGACAATCACTTTACCCTGTGGAACAAACCAACTAGCAATATCGATCGCAGCCGTCAGATATCCGCCTGGATTATCACGGAGATCAATCACGAGCTTCTTGCTTCCGGAAGCTTTGAATTTCCCCAACGCTTCTTTAAACAGTTCTGGTGAATTTTCAGTAAACGTATACAAACTAATGATAAATACACCATCTTCCTGCTTTGTTTCCAATGTTTGGATATTGATATTTTCTCGAACCAATACGATCGTGCGCTCGGCATCCGCTCCCTTGGTATAGACTCCCAAAGTTACTTCGGTACCGACCTCACCTCGAATGTTTTTAATCGCCTCATCTATAGTCATATCGTATGCTTTTTCACCATTTATTGATACGACAACATCGCCAGCAATGATGCCTGCGCGATCAGCGGGGGTTCCCGGCAACGGCGCAATTACTGTGAGCGCGCGATCCTTTATTCCCAGCTCCATACCTACCCCACCAAAGACTCCTGAAATATCTTCATCAAAAGACTGCGCCTCTTCTGGATTAAAGAATGTCGTATACGGATCTCCATATGCCGCAGTAAGACCGCTGATAGCGCCAAATATCTTTTCTTCTGTTGTTGGCTGCTCAAACGGATATTTTTCAGAAAGCATGTTCCATGCCTGCCAAAACAAGCCCATATCGATATTTTCCGGACGACCCGAAAGATACGATTCTGAATAATTTGCAGATAGTATATTGCTGCGACCTAACAGGAATCCTGACCCAAATACCAATACAAGCATGGGCAAGACGACTATCCAAAGGGTTTTTTTCATACGAGACTAGTGTAGCACACGAGATTATTCTTTCAGATATGCAACTTCAGTATAAGTATTTGCCGGATCCCAAACGAGCCATGATTCAATTCCCAACTCCTGTGCAGCCGTAATCTGAGCACGAACCATAGGCGCGGTATATGTTGCTCCCATATCAAAATCTTGAATCCACGGGCGGAATTTCTCGGGACCATACCCCAGTACGGCAGCACGACTGACAGCGCTTTGCATTGCATATTTAATGATTGCATACGGTTCGCTTGCCGGATTTTTAATCCCTATAAAATTTGGAGGATAGTGCGATGGATACACCATAGGCGCAATGTAATCAAAATGAGGCAAGGCGCGCTCCAATACCTGTCCGATTCCTAGATCATCTTTCGACGTGGTTACCATGCCAAATAGATCAGCCGATGTCGGAATACCTTCAGCGCGCATCGTTTCTCCTAGATGTTTAAAGAACTCCTCCAAGAAATCAGCGCGAGTTTTTGTAGGATCATCAGGATATGCAATATCTTTAATGTCGCCGTCTGACGGAAAACGGATGTAATCAAAGTTTATTTCATCAAATCCTTTTGCGTATGATGCTTTTGCAAGAGCTTCGGTATATGCCCACGCATCGCGAGACGTAGGAGAAAGGAAACTGAGACCTTTTTTGTCTTTCCAGACACCACCATCGCTCTTCTTTCGGATAGCCCATTCCGGTTTTTGTACGGCAAGATAAGGATCCTGGAAAACGGAAATGCGTCCAATAATATAAATATCATTATCATGCAATTCCTGTATTAATGCGTCGATGTCGCGAATGCGATTTACCGGCGATCCGGTATCAGCAACAGTAGGATCGCTCACCAGGAACGATACTCGTCCCGTAGCATCTTTGATGTCCAACACTACAGCATTCATTTCAGTACGCTTTATAAGTTCAATAAGCTGTGCGCGTTTTGTCTGAGTCGAACCAACCCATGATGACATATAAATAGCCTTCACTACTTTAGGAGTAGCAATATGTTCAACAACAGAAACAGGAATTGCTGTTTCTTTTTCTTCTGCAACCGGCGTCTGCTCTGATGCAGTCTGCACTGGTTGCTGAGATTGATCATCGTACCGAGTTGCAAATACCTGCGGAAATACAAACGCTCCCGCAAGCGCAACGCACGCAATGACAGCAACGGCTATCAGCGCCTTATGCTTGTTCATGTGAAGATTCTTCAGTGTCGATTGAAGCCGCCACTGATGGCTGATCAATAGTTTCTGCAGATACGACAGGAGTCTGTTGTGCCTTCATAACAGAACTCAAGCGATCTGATGAACGGACGGGTGCAGTTCGCTGACGAGGAGTGCGTGTTTTTCGTGCAGATACTGTAATAGGCGCTGAGGTTTTTTTATGACGGATTGCCG